>JAUZOU010000121.1 GCA_030706285.1 Bacteroidota bacterium | reverse complement strand
CCGAACAGGCTGAACGTTGACAACCGAAGCCCATACTCCAGGTTCAGCTTTTCTGAAAGTGTCCGTTTCTCTGAAACGTACAGCGCATTTTCCCAGGCATATTTATTGGTCAGGCTGTTGATTTTATAGTTGTCACCAGCCGTTATCTCACCAGGCACAATGCGGTGGTAAATCGAACTGAATCCGAATTTTCGAACCGTTTCTTCGCTTCCGAATAAGTCGAAATCCTGTTTTAATCCGAAATCCTGAATGCGCGAAATGATGTTGAGGTAATCGCCGGCGGAAAGATTCAACTTGATCCGGTAATTGTAATCACTACAAATCAACGAGGTGTTTGAAAACAATTTATCAGAAAAGAGGTGATTCCAACGGAGAGTTCCGGTCTTATTGCCCCAGTCAAAACCAAACAACTGCTTATAGCCGAACACATCCTGACCGAAATAGCCGGACAAAAAGACCCGGTTACGGTCGTCCAGCTTGTAATTGGCCTTGACATTCAGGTCGTAAAAATAGAGTTTTGTCCCATGCATGCTGGTATCGTTGGACAGTTTCAGGAACATGTCGGCATACGTCCGTCTGGCTGAAAGGATGAACGAGCCTTTATCTTTAACAATTGGCCCTTCAAGGCTCAGTCGCGATGAGATTAAACCGACACCGCCGTTGACATGATAGGTTTGATTGTTCTCTTCTTTCATGCGGATATCCAGTACGGAAGACAGCCTGCCGCCATATTCGGACGGTTCATTTCCTTTGTAAATGGAAACATCCTTGATTGCATCGGAATTGAACACGGAAAAAAAGCCCAGCAAATGGGACGCATTGTACACGGTCGCCTCGTCCAGCAGAATCAGATTCTGGTCGGCCGCTCCTCCCCTGACGTAAAATCCGCTGCTTCCTTCGCCGGCCGCCTTGATACCCGGCAACAGCTGGATCGTTTTCAGGACATCCTTTTCTCCAAACAACACCGGAATGTTGTTGATTTCCTTGATATCCAGTTTCTGAAGGCCCATTCTGGTTTGCGTGACAGTTTCATTTTGCCTGGTTCCGGTTACCACCACATCGCTCAGGTTCTTAGCTTCTTTCTTCAGGGCAAAATCGGATTTAACCGGTTTGGTCAAATCAACCGTCTGAAATTGATCCGTATAACCCATATAATGCACGGTAACCTGGTAGCTCCCGGCAGGTAACGTGATCGAATAATAACCGTATGCATTGGATTGTCCGGTAGCATTAGGCTTTTCTTTAATATGCAGCGTCGCACCGATCAGACTCTCGCCCGAGGCTGCATCCCGGATGTAACCGCTAAAGGTAAAACGTTGTTGAGAAAAGGCAGAAGGAATGGAAATAAAAAGAGCTAACAGAAACACGAACTGGCTACGCATGATCAGATCTTATAAATTGAGATTGGTGCGGGTAAAAAAAGTCACAGCACCTCGATGATGGTCTGTGACTTTTTGCAAAGATACACTCTTAAACGTTAATGCTGAGGTATCGTGATCACTCCCATGTTGACATCGGTTCCTCCGTGCACCTGCTGTGAAATGGAATAAAGCGTATCACCACCAACATTGAGGAAGACTAGGTTGTAGGTACCGGAGGTGAGCCCATGCAAGGCAAAATAATTGTTCCGGAGTGTATCCGAAACCGTTGTCAATGTGTCATTGTTCAGCATAATCCTGACCTGGAAAGGAACCTTGGCAGGTACAATGGTTCCGTATACTTTTGACGTATTGGCCACAATAAAGCCTCTCAGAACAGGTTTGAGCGAATACTGTCCGTTTCCTTTGGCCACGACTGAGCGTTCGGCATCGAAGTCGATCATGACTTTATAACCACTCGTCAGGGTTGCACTTGATTGAATATTGATTTTCAATCCTGACTGCTGACCGCTCGGTACTTTGACGCTTTTTTCCGTTCCATCAGCCAGCACCAGAGTATTGTTATCGCCCAAAATCAGACGTACCTGCGATACGGTTTGTCCGGCTTCCAGTTCAACGTTGCCAAGCAAAGTATCAGTGCCGTTGGTCAAATTCATCAGGTTGATTCTGGCAGGTATGATCGCCAGCGTTTTCCAAACGCTGTCTCCGACATTATATTCAATGCCCTCTACATCGACATACAAAGCCTTATAGCCTTTCAGTGAAGGAGCATCCGTCAAGGTAAACTGGACTTGACACGACTTATTGGAAGTATCATTGTCACTGCAGGCACAAAGTCCGGCCAACAAGGCCAAACCTAAAAAAATCTTTTTCATCATACTCTTTATCTATTGACTATCGTTTGGTTTTATATAAGATAAAAATCCAATCGATTTGTTTACAAAGGTGGACATTTTTTACGAACAACCATTCACAGCCCCATCAACCGTTGCCTTGCTAAAATATTAACTGTTTTCCCTTTAGCTTCTATCAGTTCATCCTTTTCCAGTTGCCCAATGCAGCGTGCCAGAGCAGGACGTGTAACGCCGAACATGTCTGCAAGCTCTTGCTGGGTATGTGGCATCACGAATGAATCAGCCTGCTGTTTCTGTGAAAGTTCAAGAAGGTATCTTGCCAGTTTGCTTTTAATTGAACCAAAACGCTGCATATGAAGCTTTTCCGAAAGGAAACAACTTCTATCAGCCATACTTTGCAGGTAATTTATCAGCAACCGGGCCTCTTTTTGCATCATCAAAGTGAAGTGTTGCCTGTGGATGATTGTCATCTCGGTTTTGTCAATGGCAGTGATTGTCACAGGTAGTCTATTCTCCGTTGCATACAGAAATGCCGGTGCAACTGCCCTGGGTGCCGGGATTTCCTCAATCACGGCATTCCTTCCCAGTGTGTCTGTCATTTCTCCGCGCACAAGTCCTTCAGAAACAATAAACAGGCTTTCATACCTGCTTGCCTGCAATGCTATGATCTCTCCCGGGGCGTAGGTTTTTACGGAATATTGGCCGTCAAGCAATGTTTCCGTTTCAGCTGGAGTGAGTCCACGAAATAGCGGACACTGGAATAAGTTGGACATCTTTTTATCTGGATAATGTTGAATTTCAAAGGTAATCATTTTTTTGCAGCTGTAACATATGTTACAAATTGCAGTGGTTGAACCAATCTATATTTGCATTGTTAATCAAATAGGACGCCAACCAATCAATAAAAAATGAAGCGTACACTTATTAAAATAGATGATCAGACCTGCAACGGCTGCGGAAATTGTGTTAAAGGCTGTCATGAAGGAGCCCTGCAACTGATAAACGGAAAAGCAGTCATGGTCAGTGAACTTTACTGTGACGGCCTTGGTGCCTGTATCGGTGATTGTCCGGTCAACGCGATCACCCTCGAAGAACGCGAAGCCGAACCATACAATGAAGTAGCTGTAATGGAACGGATTTCAGTAAAAGGGAACGACGTCATTGTCGCTCATCTCAACCATTTGAAAAACCATGGCGAAAAGAAACTGCTTCAGGAAGGCGTTGCCTGGTTGAAAGAAAAAGCTATTGAAATTGACCTGTCTTCCCTATACAAACAAGAAAAGCTTGATTGTGGCTGTTCGGGTTCGCATGAGCGTTCCTGGGATGAGCCGGCGGCTTCAATTGGAGCCGGACTGTCTCAACCACCCATCTATGAAGCTTGCCATGTGCCGGAATCTTCAGGTTTACAAAGCGTTAGACCAGCATTTGCCTCGAAAACCGGTCCTGCAGCCACCACTCTTGCAGCAGGCCAGCCTTCAGAACTTCGTCAATTTCCTGTCCAACTGCATTTGCTTAACCCGCAAGCGCCTTATTTTGAAGGGGCAGATGTCTTGCTTGCTGCAGATTGCACGGCCTTTACGTTGGGGAATTTTCACAGCCAGTTTCTGAAAGGCAAAAAGCTGGCTATCGCTTGCCCAAAACTGGATAGCGATACCGGTCATTATGTCGATAAGCTGGAATCGATGATCGATGACTCCAACATCGACACGCTGACTGTGCTTATCATGGAAGTCCCCTGCTGCAGCGGCCTTGTCGGGATAGCGAAAAAGGCGCGGGATAAGGCTTCCAGGAATATTCCCATAAAAGTGATCGTGGTATCGGTGAAAGGAGAGATACTGAGTCAGGAATGGATTTGATAAACACCTCATTTATAGGTATTTTTTAAGCCTCGTTAAGTTTTCAATCTGAGAGAAGCAATATAAAAATTCAACCAATAAAGAAGACCTATATGACGACAAACATGTTCTGTTTTCAATGTCAGGAGACAGCCAAAGGAACCGGCTGTACGGTAAAGGGAGTTTGTGGTAAAACAGCCGATGTGGCCTGCCTGCAAGATTTGCTGATTTATCTACTGAGAGGTATTTCGCTGTATACAAACCGCTTAAGACAGCTTCAGGTAGAAATGCCTGAAGCCAACCGGTTTATTATGGAAGGGTTGTTCATGACCATCACAAATGCCAATTTTGACAAGAGCCGGTTTGTGGAAAAAATCAAAAAAGCATTTATCATCCGTGCAAAGGCAAAAGATGCGCTGCTGGCTAATGGCGGAACCCTCGATGACATCACTTGCGATTGCACTACCTGGCAAGCCGAAGAGATAGAGGCGATGGAACAAAAAGCGACAGAAGTCGGTGTACTGGTCACTGAAAACGAAGACATCCGTTCGCTGCGGGAGCTGCTGGTTTATGGCTTGAAAGGTATGGCTGCCTACGCCGAACATGCTTGCAATCTGGGCTTTGAAGACGATACGATTTATGCCTTCATGCAAAAAGCGTTGGTGGCTTCCAGAAACGATGGGCTTACCGCCAATGAACTAATCAGAATGGTACTCGAATGTGGCAAATATGGAGTAAAGACGATGGCATTGCTGGACAAAGCCAACACCTCGACTTACGGCCAACCGGAAATGACCAAAGTCGACATCGGGGTTCGAAACCATCCGGGCATTCTGATCAGCGGTCACGATCTGCGTGATCTGGAAGACTTGCTGAAACAGACAGCAGGCACGGGTGTGGATGTCTACACACACAGTGAAATGCTTCCGGCTCATTATTATCCTGCCTTCAAAAAGTACGACCACTTTGCCGGCAACTATGGAAACTCCTGGTGGAGACAAACGGACGAATTCGAACAGTTCAACGGGATGTTTCTCTTTACAACCAATTGCATCGTCCCGCCACGCTCCGACTCGACCTACAAAGACCGTGTTTATACGACAGGCGCTGCCGGTTTTGAAGGATTCAAACACATTCCGGACCGTCAGGACGGTGAGCCGAAAGATTTTTCAGAGCTGATCGAACAGGCAAAAAAATGTGCTCCTCCTACAGCCATCGAGACCGGTGAAATCATTGGCGGTTTTGCCCATGAGCAAGTCTTCGCGCTGACGGACAAAGTCGTTGAGGCTGTCAAATCGGGAGCCATCCGCAAATTCATTGTCATGGGAGGTTGTGACGGTCGAATGAACAGCCGGAATTACTATACCGAATTTGCTCAGAAATTGCCGAAGGACACGGTTATCCTGACGGCTGGCTGTGCCAAATACCGGTACAACAAATTACCGCTGGGAGATATCAACGGCATTCCACGCGTACTTGATGCCGGGCAGTGCAACGACAGTTACTCGTTGGCAGTGATCGCCCTGAAACTAAAAGACGTTTTTGGCGTAAAAAACATCAATGCGCTTCCGATTGTCTATAATATTGCCTGGTATGAGCAAAAGGCTGTCATTGTTTTGCTCGGGCTGCTTTCTCTTGGTATCAAAAATATTCACCTTGGCCCGACACTGCCTGGATTTCTGTCACCGAATGTCGTCAATGTCCTGGTGGAAGACTTTGGCATCGCGCCTATCAAAACGGTCGATGAAGATATGAAGGTATTCTTTGGGAGCTAAAAATCGCTTTCATGGCACACCTAAACCAAATGACCCCGAAAATATTCGAGGTCATTTGGTTGTATAAAAACAAGATCAATTCATTTAGCCGAGTTCCGGCTCATCATCGAAATGACTGCCTTCCGCCACCGGCTCATCCGCCTGATCAGAAACATCTTCGCTATCCGGTTCCATGTTCCGGACATCAATCGGCCGGTGTGAAATGGTGGTGATGCGGTTGGTTTCATCGTTGAGCAGCGTCCAGAGCTTATCTTTCAATTCAAGAACGCCCATGCCGGACACTGAGGATAGAAAGACATAAGGTACATCAGGCAGATCCAGCCGGATTTCGTTCATCAGTTCCTGGTCAAGCATATCGCATTTACTGATGGCCAGTATTCGCTGCTTGTCAAGCAAATCCGGATTGTACTGATTCAATTCATTAAGTAGTATTTCGTATTCCTTATGAATGTCATCACTGTCTGCCGGGACCATGAACAATAAGGCAGCGTTCCGTTCGATGTGACGAAGAAAACGCAGGCCAATGCCACGGCCTTCAGATGCGCCTTCAATAATACCCGGTATATCTGCCATTACGAAAGACTGATTGTCCCTGTAGGCAACAATACCAAGGTTGGGCTCAAGGGTCGTAAACGGATAATCTGCAATTTTCGGTTTCGCAGCAGAAACGACAGATAACAACGTTGATTTACCGGCATTCGGAAAACCGACCAATCCAACATCAGCCAACAGCTTAAGTTCAAGAATGATGTTGCGTTCCTCCATCGGTTCGCCTGGTTGTGAAAACCGGGGTGCCTGGTTGGTGGCCGTCCTGAATTGATAATTGCCTTGTCCGCCTCGACCACCCTTTAGCAAAATCACTTCCTGATCCGGATCATTGACTTCGCAGAGGAATTCCCCGGAATCGGCATCGTAGGCAACTGTTCCGACAGGAACGTCGATGTAACTGTCTTCACCGGATTTTCCGGTACTGCAGGCACTGCTTCCGCTTTGTCCGTTTTCGGCAAAGACATGACGGGCATACCGCAAATGGATCAGTGTCCAGTAATTCGTTCTGGCCCTTAAAATGACATGGCCGCCGCGTCCTCCGTCACCACCGTCAGGTCCACCTTTGGCAATGTACTTTTCCCTGTGGAAGTGGATCGAACCACCTCCACCTTTACCAGAGCGGCAGTAAATCTTGACATAATCAACGAAATTGCTTGAAGCCATGTTAGGCAAATTATTTATTGGTTAAGCTAACGCATCCATCGCAGCGCATATGCGTTTGAAGATGTCATTCAAACTTCCTGTCCCGTCAATATCGACGGCTATGCCTTCTTTGACATAGAAATCTTTAACAGGCGCTGTATCATTATGGTACACCTGAATACGGTGTTGGATCGTTTCATAGTTATCGTCTGAACGGCCTGAGGATATGCCTCTGTAGAGTAATCGTTTGATCAGTTCATCTTCGCCCACCTTCAGGTTCAGCATAACAGCGACCTCTGTTCCATGTATTTTCAACATAGTTTTCAAGGCTGCTGCCTGTGCGGTGGTTCTTGGAAAACCGTCAAAAATAAATCCGGCCGTCTGGCTGTTTTGTTTTAATACGCTGGAAAGCATATTGATGATCACTTCGTCCGGAACAAGATTACCGTGGCTAATGTACGAATCAATTTGTTTTCCAATTTCACTCTTTTTTTCTACCTCTGCTCTGAGCAACTCACCTGTTGACAAATGCTTCAGGCCATATTTCTCAGCGATCATTGCACTCTGGGTCCCCTTTCCGGCGCCAGGTGCACCAAAAATAACAACATTTTTAGTCATTTGGAACTATCTTTTTAACCTAAAATCTCTCTATATTCTATAGTCTTTGAAAAGCGGGCTGAAATCAGATGGCGGTATACACTTCTCCGAAATTCCTGCCAAAACCGTCATAATCCATGCCATAACCAACGACAAAATCGTTTGGCACTTTGAACGCAATGTAATCCAACTTCAACTCACATCGAAGTGCATCCGGTTTGTGTAGAAAAGTGGCAATCCGTACCTCTTTTGGATTGCGTGTATGCAAGGACTCCAGCAATTGCTGCATGGTATTGCCTGAATCAACGATATCTTCAACAATGACGATGGTTCTATTGTCAATGCGTTCGGAGAGTCCGAATACTTCACGGACTTTATCGCCACGTTCCATTCCCTGATAGGAAGCCAGTTTAATGAAACTGATGTTGCAGGGAATGGTAATTTGCTTCATCAAATCGGCGGCAAACATGAAAGATCCGTTCAATACGGACAAAAATAATGGATCCTTACCGTCAAGATCGTGATTGATCTGACCAGCCACTCTGCTGATGGCTTCCTGTATTTGGTCCTTGTCAAGGAACAACCTAAATTCCTTGTCTTTAACCTTGATTGTAGACATACTGTGTTAAATTATTTTACCCGGAAATAAGCTGCGAAGGTACAAAAAATTCAAAAGGATTAGTATTCGTACGCTTTTTATTTCTATGTTTGTGTTTGAATGCGGT
>JAUZOU010000120.1 GCA_030706285.1 Bacteroidota bacterium | reverse complement strand
CAAAAACCGTAAGTGTCGAACCACTGGCCGTTGAAGTGCCCCATTCACTGTAATGATTGGCAGAATAGCCGGTTACCACTTGCACATCGCCGAAAGGCATATTTCCTCGCTTCCCATTCACCCATTTGTCGGTAGGATACAGGTGAAAAAGATCGGTATACATTGGAGCGCTTTTATCTCCAAAAAACCAGCTGTTTGGGAAAGAATGCTCACGGTTGTAACAGGTACCTTCAACGTTACCTCCTGATCCGGTATCCTGGTCAGTACCAAAGACATAATTTGTCGAATTCGAATAGACATCCCAGACTTTCCCGTCTGCTCTCACGTCGGTTTTACGGAACGCTGTCCATAAATCCGAATAGCTAAGTACCGTATGCGTTTTGACAACATTAAAAAATGCCGTTTTCAACGCTTTTCCGGACAAACCGTCCACCGTCGCGTAATACCCGGCTGGAATGGTTGCATAACTGCTTGTCAGACAACACAGGCAAACAAACAGCGTAAGAAGTTTGAATCGAAATCTCATCCGTACTAGTTAAAAAAAGGATGGCTGAACCAACCATCCCTTTGCATTTAAATCAATTGCCGGTGACAGCTAAATTTTTTAGTTCCCAGGTCGACGTGGTACTGGTCGTTGATAAGTATTTGAACGCAATTTTGACATTGCTGCCCATAAAACCGGAAGGGATACTGATATCACCTGAGGACACAAAATTGTAAGAGAAATTGGCCGTTTGATAATTGGGTATCGTCAATTTTGTCCAGCTTGCCTTTGAAGGATCGCCGCTTGTATAATTTTTCGAAATCCAAAGTGTATTTTCAGTGGAAGGCGTACTGGTCGTCTTGAAATAAACCGCATGATCAAACTTGATGGTAGCCGATGTGATCCCTTTCAGACTGATGGCCGGGGAAATCAGCCAATCTTCGTTGGCGTTGTTGAGGCTGTTGGCCCAACCGGTCATCTTGGCAAAATAATCGCCGCTGTAAGAACTCTTGGCCCACGATTGTGCACCGAGCGCATCATAGGTTGTAAACAGTCCAAGGGTGTTGTTAAACGCTTCCGTATAAGGTAAAGACTCACCTGATATTTCATCGAGCCAGAACTCAGACTTCGAGCCTGTTGCAACCGTTACACCGCCTGCACCCAGATAGTTCTCAAACGTACCGGTCACAGCCAGTACATGGTGAAGATTGGCCGGGGAATCCGACAAGTTGGCTGAGCTCCTTAAGGCTGATTCGGCAGGAAGATTGACCACCAGGCAATTCTTCCAGTTCTTCTCTGTCGAATCGGCAGCGATAACGACCGTGTTGTTCATAAACGGTGCCGACCAGCTGATGTCTTCGTTTCCATTAACCGGGTTGGTCGAATTGATACCGGATTTAACGCTACCGACAATATAGCCTTTTACCCAGGCTGCTTTAGCAGAAGCTTGATGGTTCAACGCGTATTTTACCAGGTAAGGATTGGCTTTGGTACCGGAACCAAGATTTTCGTAACCGGCGCCGAAACCGGCAAACGCAAAATCCATCGAATCACGCGGTGTAAATTGGTACGTATTGTTGTATACGGAAAGAATACCGGTCAGATTCCCATTGCCGGCCGGTAAGGTTTTATTGGCAAAATCGGCAGCACTGCTCAGACGCACGACAATTGTCTTACCCGCGTAATCGGTTGAAACCAGGGTCTTGCTCAATGTCTGGGTTGAGCCGTCAGATCCTGCTGCCGCACAAACCTCCTGGCCCCCGTTCGCAAAATAGACATTTTCCAGCGTGACCAGTTTGCCAAGATTGGCTTCAGCAGTAACCACATTCATGGAAATCACTTCCGGTTCAAGCAGGGCATTTTTCGGATCGGGCCAACCATCTTTGAAAATATGAGCGGTTGCCGTTTCCCAGGTCATCTGCCCGATGCCTGAATTATACGGACCACCAAGCTGCATATAGCCACCATACTTTCCGACATACAAATCCTTGCATTCGATGAATACACGCTGTCCAAGACGGAAATCGGTATAGAGATCACCTTCATTAATGGCGATTTTCAGACCGCCCGTACTGTCCATAATTGTGAATTCTTTGTAAAAATTACCGGAAACGTCGTTGGCAACAATAAGGCCGGAAATGATATCATCATCCGTTATTTGTGCAACGGAACTCGAAGCATACTTTGCCTTGAAGCCAGCAATGGAGAGGTTGGCTTTTCCGGAATAAACCGGCTCATTAAAAGGAGGCATGTCAAATTCGCGTTGGTCGCAGGCTGTCAGGAGCAGGCTTAACGTAAAAAAACCGGCGAGTAATCGTTTAAAAGTATTCATATAGTGTATCATTAATAATTATCGAATTTAGATTAAAAGCGGTAGGACATCAACAGGTAGCAGTTAAATCCCTGAGCATAGTAATAATAGGGCGGAAATTTATTCACATCGTAGTTGGTATAATCAAAACGCCCCTGTTCATAACCGCCGGAACGCAATTTGGTATTGTTGAGCAAATTGCAAAGCTGCAAATTAACATTCAGGTTGTGACCGTTCTTGAGCCTGAGTGATTTTCCGATAGACGCATCCACCGTGCAACCGCCCTTGTATTTTTCCTGACCGGTGATCTTGTTTGCCAAAGCAGCGTAATCATCGTAACTGTCAGACGTATACTGAAGGATTTCAGCGGTACGTCTGATCGGAGTGATTTCCACATAATTACGGTCATAATAACTCATGCCCAGGTCAAAAAACCAGTAATCCGGAGCTGCATAATTCAGTTCAACATTGAGTGCTGTCTGAGGCGTGCCCCCTACTTTGAAATTTTTCAGATAGACGGTTCTGGTAATATCCGCTTGCATGCCATTTTCCACACTGATGGTGGCAGATGGCCGGTTGTTGTAAAAATAGTCCGAAACAGTGCCCAAGAAGGTGGCTGACAATTCAGGAGTCAATTTACCTGTCAGTCCGAACTCAATTCCCTGATGAATCTTGTCCACACCGGTCATCACGGAATTCACAAATGTTCTCAACTCATCGTTATAGAAATTGTCGATTTCGATCTGGTCGCTAAACTGTGTCCGGTACAGGCTGATCCGTCCACGCAGAAAGCGGGAATTGAAGTTGTAGTTCAGGTCATAATGAAACACCTGTTCACTGGACAAGCCGCTCACCGCGTCATCCTTGATACGAGGGGAAATATAGGCGTTGTCGGGCAGTGGCGGATTGGTTTCAAACAAGGCATTGACATAGATCATATGGTTACCACTCGGCTTCCAGGTCAATCCTCCCTTGACAGACTGATTGACGAACGTATGCCGCACACCCCAGCCATAAGAATTTTCAGGAGAACGGCCGTTACGCATCAGCCCATTCCGTTGAAAACTATTGTAAGAAATTTTTGCTCCGTAGTAATAATCCCACTGAGCATAGGAATAGGCATTCTGGAACCAGCCACCGGCATTATAGACATCAATGTTGTAGTTATAGCCAAACACATCGTGCAGTTTCTTTATCGTAGAGGCACTGTTCAAATCGTTGTACTGAATGGTCGGATTGAGCGGTGAATAGTTTTCGGTATACTGGTCCACATCCGAATAAGCATCGGCACCAAGCATATCGGCAATCGTTTTGTAATGCAAGCCTCTGGTATAATGAGCGTCCAGGCCACCTGTCAGTTTCAGGTGATCACTGCTGCGATGGTTAAGGGTCGAATTCAACATGATCTCATGTTGGTCGTTGTGCCGTTCTTCCAGAATATAGCGTGCACTTTGACCGGCATCTTTGGCCAATTTGTTGACCATATACAATCTATCCCAGTTGATTTGTGTCACAGATGGATCTCCACTTTGCCAAAGACCGGTATAAAATGATTTCATCTCCGTTGTCGTTTGGTAACTGGGCAGGTTCCGGTAATAGGTCGGACTCGGGTTGGGTGCATTATCGTAGGCAAGAGCCGTCGATCCATAACCGCTGGCACGTGTGGCAAGTCCTGTCGTCAGTTTGGTATTTTTGTCAGGCGTATAGATATGTGTCAGCAAGACGACAGGTTCGAAATCCGTTACGATACGGGAATTGCGTTTCTGCCCGTTCTGATAGCCCCAATAGGCATTATAATAGGTAGAACCGGTGAGATCATAGACTTCCTGCACATTAGAACTTTGACCGCCTCGTTGCGTCGGAGCACCAAAGGAGGTCAATGACAAACTGTGTTTACTGTTCAACACTTTTTCAAGTGCGACCATATACCCAAGACTATTATAAAATGTGCCTTCCACATAGCCTTCGTCCGCCCAACGGTAACCCAGGGCACCGGTAAAAGCCCATCCTGACGGCAATAATCCGGTAGAATACGTATAAGTCCCACGCATTTTATAATTCCGGTTGGTATACGCCAGTGAGACTCGACTTCCGGGAGAATACTGGCTGGCCCTCATCATAATGTTTGAAGCACCGCCGACATCTCCGTAACTAAAGTCAGACACGCCTGTTCCGAAAACATCTTCGCTGTTACGGACGACATCATTTAATCCGCCAAGCATTGAATACGAGAACATGCCACGTTCCAGATCATTGAATGTCACACCGTTGATGGCTGTTTTTGTATAGGAATTATTGTATCCGCGAGCTTTAAAACGCATGGAACTAAAAGCATACCCGGCATTTGAAGTAAAGATATCCTGAGCTGACGTCATGACGGCACTGACATTCTGATTGTCACCCTCTTCATTCTCAACCATGGATTCATCGAAAAGCAAAAGAGACTTGCCTGTTATCGTTGGTATGGTATCATCCTGAGCATGGGCGTAACTTAAGAAACTCAGTCCAAGTATAAGGAACGCGCTGAATCGTTTTGTTCTGTTCATTCGTAATCTGGTTTTGTATCAAAAAGAATCCCTGTATTTCACACAATCTTATCATTCAATCCTGAAAAAACCGGGGGTGTAAAAGTACAAAATATTTATACTTATTTTACAATTTGTCGCTATCCGACTAACAATTTTATTGTCCGTACACAAAAAAAGGGCTTATGCCCTATAAAAACCATCAAAAGTGATGTACAAATGTATACTGCCAACCATAAAATAATTGGATGGTAAGCATTTTTTTTGTTTTTTTGAACCGGATACCGTTTTAGTAAAAAATTCAGCCTTTCATGCACACAAATCAACAATTTATGAATATAAGGATTTCTCTGACCCTCCTTGTTTTTTTGACAGCCTCTCTGGTTCTTCCTGCACAAAATAAGCAAGTCGCCGTTTACAGCATCGGTTTTTATAATTTGGAAAATCTATTTGACACCATTGCGTCTCCAGGTGTCAATGATTTGGAATTCACTCCGAATGGTGCGAAAAAATGGAACGGACAAAAATACTGGAAGAAAATTGACAATATGTCTTATGCCATCAGTAAAATTGCCAGGGATTATTGTCCGGAAGGGCCGGCTTTGCTTGGCGTCTCTGAGGTTGAAAATCGATCGGTACTGGAAGATCTGACAAAATCGGCATCACTTCGTTCCGTCGGCTATCAGATCGTACATTATGATTCGCCGGAAGCCAGGGGCGTCGATGTCGCGTTACTTTACAATCCAAGCTTGTTTACGTTGACCTCCAGCAAACCTTACCGGTTTACCTTGCCTGGGCGGCCGGACTGGAAAAGCAGGGATCAGCTGCTGGTAAACGGCCTCCTGGCAGGAGAGCCGATCCACATCCTCGTCTGCCATTGGCCATCCAGACGCAGCGGAGAAAAATCGTCCCGCTACCTGCGCATAGCAGCAGCTAACTTGTCGAAACACATTATTGATTCGCTACTCACGGCAGAGCCAAAAGCAAAGATCGTCCTGATGGGCGACCTGAACGACGATCCGTACAACGAGTCTGTCAAGACTGTTTTGAATGCCAAAAAGCGGATAGAAGATGTCGCTCCTGGCGGCTTGTACAACACGATGTGGAAATGGATCGATAAAGGTATCGGTTCGCTCGGTTATCGCGGTGAATGGAACCTGTTCGACCAGATCATCATTTCGCAGGGATGGCTTGGCTCAGACCGCAACACACTGAAATTCTGGAAGTCAGAGGTATTCAACAAAGATTTTCTGGTTCAACAGGATGGTCCATACAAGGGCTATCCCTGGCGAACATTCAGCGGGGATACGTTCATCGAAGGGTATAGCGATCACTTCCCTACGTTAATCTATCTAATAAAGGAAGCCCGGTAAGCCGGATCAAACCGTTATTTCAGCAATTCAACAACAGGTTCGTACATTGGTTCCTGCGTAATTTCAGGTACTTGCTCCGTATAGATAACCGTCCCGTTTTCATCAAGGACAACAACAGCCCTGGAAAGCAGACCAGCCATTGGCCCGTCAATAATACGGAGTCCGTAATTTTCCCCAAAATGGCGTGGAGGCCTGAGTTCACTCAGTGTTACGACATTGGTCAACCCTTCTGCTGCACAAAACCGACTGGCAGCAAACGGCAGATCGGCTGAAATGCAAAGCACGACTGTATTGGCCATTCGTTCAACTTCCTTATTAAAGCGGCGGACAGACATGGCACAGACACCAGTGTCGATACTCGGAAAAATATTCATGACAATCCGTTTACCCTTGAATGACGTAAGTGACATATCAGCCAGACCGGCTCCTGTCAGATTAAAATCAATCGCTTTACTGCCTGTAGCGGGCAAGGTCCCGCATGTGTGAACAGGACTTCCTTTAAACATAATTGTTGCCATATTTCTTATTTATCATGCGTGTACACAAATTTGACTAAAAAATCCTGACTTTACAACAGATTCAAGGCTAGAAAGTTCTGTCATAAAGGTTATATTTGTTAAATAAAAACAAGCTCACCATGAATGACACCAAAGAGACCGGTTACCCCGTCAAAGAATACAAACAACCCGTCAAGCGTTATTGCCAGACATTGGATTTAAAAAATGACCCTGCTCTGATTGCCGAATATAAGAAACGTCACAGCCAGGCTGAAGCATGGCCTGAGATCCGGGCCGGCATCCGTGAAGTAGGCATTCTTGAAATGGAATTGTACATCCTCGGCACCAGACTGTTTATGATCGTTGAGACCCCACTCGACTTTGAATGGAAGACGGCAATGGCTAAACTAGCCACACTACCTCGCCAGGCTGAATGGGAAGACTATATGTCGATCTTTCAGATCGCTGAGCCAGGGGCTTCATCGGCTGAAAAATGGCAACTGATGGATCGTTTTTTTCACTTGTACGAGTAGCCGCTACAGAAAAATCAACGCGACCTGATAAACCAGAAACGTGACGATCCAAGCCAAAGCCAGCGTATAGACTATCTCGAACAGCGCCCACTTCCAAGTCCCTGTCTCCTGTTTGATCGCTGCCAGGGTAGCCACACACGGGAAATAGATCAGCACAAAGACCATCAGAGCCAACGCAACCGCCGATGTAAAGACAGGCGAACCGTCCGTGTAGGTATCTGAGCGAAGTCGTTGTGGCAGTCCTGCGGAATTGGTATTGTCCGTATACAACACAGACAGGGTACTGACAACTATTTCCTTGGCTGCAACACCTGATACAAGTGAGATGCCGATCTTCCAGTCAAACCCCAATGGCTTCAACACCGGTGCAATGACATGACCGATTTGTCCAATATAGGACTGTTCCTGTTGTTCTCTGTGTGTCTCCTGCGTCGGATTTTTGGCATATGCCTCACTATGCGGAAAATAACCAAGGAACCAGATTATGATGGAAGCCACCAGAATGACAGACCCGATCTTTTTCAGATATTGATAGCCCTTTTCCCACATATGCCTTAACACGGACGATAGGGTCGGGACTCTATAAGGAGGAAGCTCCATGACAAACGGCAAATCCTCGCTTTTAAAGAAAAAGCGCTTGAACAACTTGGCCATCATGACAGCCAATATAATGCCGGTTAAATACATGCCAAACAAGACCAACCCGGCCTGATGAGGGAAAAAGGCTGCTGAGAGCAACAAATAAACCGGCAGTCTGGCACTGCATGACATCAGCGGAGTAATCAGGATCGTAATGAACCGGCTATTTTTATTTTCAATGGTGCGAGACGCCTGGATAGCAGGAACGCTACAACCGAACGCCATAATCAACGGAATAAACGACTTGCCGTGAAGTCCCATTTTATGCATGATCTTGTCCATGATGAAGGCGGCTCTTGCCATATATCCCGTATCCTCCATCAAAGAGATAAACAGAAACAAAATCAGGATATTAGGCAAAAAGACAATCACGCCTCCCACTCCACTGATGATCCCTTCCAACAATAAATCCTTCAACGGCCCTTCTGTCATACCTGCACGCACCAATTCGGACAAGAAATTGACACCGGATTCAATCCAATGCTTGGGGTATTCT
>JAUZOU010000012.1 GCA_030706285.1 Bacteroidota bacterium | reverse complement strand
TTTTTACCTCCCTGATTTCAGAATTCTGGAAAACAGAAAAGCCTGTCCCGATTGCGTTATCGGTTACCGGGCGGTTCATGCTCAGCCATGAAGACGATATTCGCTGGCTCAAAGGGCTGATCGAAGCCCATGAGATTACGGTTACCTGGGTCAATCACACGTACAATCACCGGTACAGTCCCTGGAAACCCCTGAAGAACAACTTTCTGCTGTCACCTGGAACAGACATCAATCTGGAAATCCTGAAGACTGAAAAAACACTGCTTGAACATGGGTTGCTCTTCTCTGTCTTTTTCCGCTTTCCCGGGCTGGTCTCCGACCACCGCGTCGTAGACATCCTGCTCGGATACGGGCTCATTCCCATCGGAACGGATGCCTGGCTGGCGAAAGGGCAACAAGCCTATGCCGGCAGCATCGTATTGATCCACGGCAACGGAAATGAACCACTTGGTGTCAAGGATTTTCTGACCATGCTTAAAGATAAACGCGAAGCCGTGATGAAAAAAGAATGGCTGCTGTACGACCTCAGACAAACGGTCGATCTGGAATTCATGAACCAGACTTCCAGATCGTTCTTGTTCAAGTAGACCAAGCAGCACCTTTATGGCAACGAAAACAGCAACGTGCCATAGCCTGTATGATCGGCTGTCTCCTTATCAAAATACCAGAAAGCGTCCCTGACATCGCCTTTGTACCGGTCCACGGGGGCTGCCTCTGCCAGCGGTGGCTGATCTTTTCTCCATTTATCGGCCAGCCAACCGTTTTTTTGCGGATCGATCGGGATCAAACCAACAGAGGAAGCTTTTTGCTGTCTCTTGGGAAAACGGTATTGAACGGCTTTCCTGATATAGAAAGCAATAAAAGCCGATTTCCGGTCGGAGCTCGCAAAATGACCTTCGCCAGGTACTGCCAACATACTCAATGGAATTAACGGATGTTCCTGCCGTTCTTTTAATCCTTCTGTCGACCATGTATCAGCCGCCTCGTATTCTCCCATCGTTTCCAAACAAGGTATATAATTAATGTTCAGGCCGTTCCAGCAATCAGGAGCAAAGACGGGGTTTCTGAAATACGGCCATTGACCGCTGGTTGAGATGGCCGCCAACGTCCGTTCAGGATGCCATGCGGCAAAATAATATGGAAAACTGGCTGCCGCGGAATGTCCGATTGGTACGACAGGGACATTGGATAATTCGTTATAACCGGAAATCGTCGCCAGACTGTCAATATAGGCATCCGCTATTTCACCGGCGCCATGACTGAAATCAAAAAATTTTAGAACGTTCGGTGAAGGTGAAACCCAAATCTCAGCAAAACCGAGTTTCGTCATTTCTTTCCTGAATATCGGGTTTTCAAGAATCGATAGCTCTTCCATATTATGTTGAGCCAAGATCAGACCATGCACCTGTTTACAGTTTGACGGAATCCAGAGAAATGCGCGGGCCTTGTTTTCAACTCCCGGAACCAGCACCGACCATTGCCATTCTTGTGCCAATCCCCGGTAAAGATTCATGACCGGCAAGAGCACAAAAAAAATACACCTTAACTTATATCTTTGTTTCATAAAATGTTACATTTATTGAACGTATCGATGAATCAACACATCAGTTAATAATTATACTGCTTAGAGAATTGGGCGCTAATGAGCATTTAACCTCGCTTCCATTTATTTTTAATCTCAGCTGTTTATCAGATCCATCAGGATTATAACAGATGACTACGACCTTGTGATCAGCCGTCAGAAACGCTAACGCATCTGTTGTAATGGAGGTTCGGATTAAATAAGCACCAGGTTGAATGAAATGGGAGAAATGTTTCATTAAATAAAATTCAGGAGTATAATGAATCTCTTTTGTTTTACGGTCAATAACGATCAAAGAATTTTGAGCCCATCCCCAGGAACTTTTTCCGGTTTCATCCAGCACCATATTCCAATATTGATAGGATCTTGCTCCATTGTGAAAATAATGAACCATTGAATTCCAAGAGTTTTCCAATGACTTCCAGCTGTTTTCGCCTTCACCACACATGTTCTCAGTCTGCATATAGTTAAATCCGGGAAATTCTTTATAAATAGCTGGTAACGAATGGCTTCCTGTCCATTGAAATCCGAGACCCTTAATATAAGCGGATGCCTCCTTATTTTTCAGGAAAGTTCTGACATAATCCGGATCAGGATAATTAATTGTTCCAAGCCATATTTCTGTTTTTATACCATCAGCCTTAAACTGAGGCCCCAGATAATTACCAACAAAATAGGCCAAATCTTCGGGTCTCCAGGTACAACACGGCCAGTTTGGAGACCAGGCGATTTCATTCTGTGGCATTAACGCCCAAATCGTGATCCCTTCAGCCTGATATGATTGAATGTATTTTGAAAAATATAATGCATAAGCTTTCAGATAGCCTACCTGCATATTGAATCCTGTCACATTTCCCATGATATTTTTACGAACTTCCATGTCATTTCCACCGGTCCGGCTATTCATATTCCCGCCTCGTTGAGTGTAATGTTCATTAATCTTCATCCAAGCAGGTGGTGTCCAGGGAGATGCCCAGATTTTCAAATCAGGATGCCAATTAAGTGCTTCTTTGATATATGGGATTAAAATATACCTGTCACGTGAGATATTGAAATCGTGCATGGTAAAATCTTCTTTCACATCACAATAAGAATAATAGCTCAAGGCATAATCACTAGCTCCTACAGGCACTCTTCCCATTGAAAAATTGACGCCAGACGGACTGAACAAAGACTGCATCACTTCCTTTTGTTTTTCTAAAGGCAAGACTTGTAATGCATCCCAACCCAGTTCATTAAAGGCACCTCCAAAACCATCAATTTTTTGCATTAAAGAATCCGGATAAACAATAATATCTTCTGATAAGTTTTCTGCATTCTTTTTATCAGTAAATTGCTGCGTTATCCAAGGTTTATCAGAAGTCGTTGTGATCACTTTAATCGTTTTAGCATTCAAATCGGTCAACAAGATTATTCCTAACAGTAAAAAAGCGACTCGTTTAATAATATCGTTCTGCACCATCATAACGCTTTTCATCATTTACACTTTTTATTTCATTATTTCAGGCTTATAAACTAATCTTTTCTGAGACAATTCCGGTTTGGCTGTCTATTTTCATGAGGTATACTCCATGTAAAAAACCTTTAAACGACAGGGGAACATGCTCCTGAATGGTCTCAGTCAGACAGATTTTTCCGTTCATATCATAGATTGTCACATGACAGCCGTTATGACAGCCATCTATGCATACTGATTTTGAGAACCGATCGTAATACATTTTTATGCCGGATAACGTTCGGCCAACCGAAGTAAATTCGGCCGTAATATTGGCAAAGTTTTTCCAGCCGACAGCGGCCATATAAGCTTCTTTACTATCTGAAGGGACATAGATGAAGGCTGAGCCCTTGTTTACATTGTAAAAGGAGGTCGTATCACTCAAAACCGGCGGCTTGACGGCATAGGAATGGATGTTTTTTAACGAAGTACAGTTCCAAAAAGCACCGTCTTCCATTTTAGCGACAGAGGATGGAATCGTCATGTTGACTAAAGCGGAACACCCAAGAAAGGTGTTTACCCGGATGGTTGTAACCGGAGAAAGAGCCATCGAATTGAGCTTTTCGCAAAAAGCAAATGCACCATAGCCTATGGACGAGACAGTTTCAGGCAATGTTATCGTTGTCAGGTTGCAACGCCAGAAAGCATCCCCATCAATGGTTGTCACAGATGCAGGTACATTAAATTGACCTCTTCTTGCCGTAGGGCATTGCATTAAAACGGTTTGCTGCTTATTATAAAGGATTCCGTTGTAGCTTGAATAACAGGCATTATTTCCATCGACATTGATTGAATCGGAACAGCCTCTAAAAGCACCGCACCCAATTGAAGCAACAGACGCGGGGATGAATACTTTTTTAAGAGAGACACAACCGCCAAAGGCCCCGGCTCCGATGGAAACAACCGTGGAAGGAAAGGAAAGCGTTGCCAGATGAAAGCAATAAGCAAAAGCATCGTTCCCGATCGATGATATGGGTGCCTGAATGGTCACATCCGTTAAGCCTGAACTTGCCATAAAGGCACTGTCCGAAATTCCCGTCACTGAATAGTCCGTCGCGCCATAGATGACAGTAGAAGGGACAACCAGGTTTCCCGATGCGTCAGCGCTACTCGCCACAACGACGGTACCGGGCCCTGTTACCGAATAGTTGACGCCGTTTGACAAAAACGTTTCAGCGTTAATTGGGTAAGCGAGGCAGACGGTTACAAAAAAAACAAACGGTCGCTTTATCCTGATTTTCATCGTAAAAGACTAACTGAAACCAGTAAATTAGTGATTATCGGCAGAAACAATGGCATCGGAAATGCTATAATTAAAGCCGGTATTTTCGAATGCGCGGCAACCGGTCAGGCTGCCCGTAACTCCGGCTATAGCTTTCACTCCTCCGTGTTTATTTCCGGAAGCGGCACATTGATACCAGTTTATATTGATCGTCGGTGTCACTTCGGCGTTGGCCAGCAATCCGACATCGCCATTTGAGTTCATAACACAGTTCAATACCGCAAACCCATTTGTATCGGCTGCCCGCATGCCTCTGAAATAATTATGATTGGCCGTACAATTGGAAATTGTCACATTGTTGCAATAGGAGACGTTCAACCCATTGGCAGAAGTACTATTATTCATATATGAATCAGCCACATAAACCGTGTTGCAACTCCTGATATACAAATTGTGATAATAACCGATCTGATCTGCCGAACCATTCTGATGGAAATTGCATCGTGTTATGGTCAATCCGTTTATCCGTTTAAAATGGGCCCCCATTCCGGCTCCGGTCACTTCCACATTGATCAGTTGGATATGGCTGTGATAAGTCGTACCTGCCTGAATCAGAATTCCGTAACAATTTGTCGAATGCTTTCCGACAACTTTTAAATTCTGGATCGTCACATTTTTCAATCCTTCTGACGCATCTTCTATCACATTGAACGTGTCGGCGATCTGAATAATTGTTGAAGTCATGCCGGCCCCATTGAGTGCAACATTGCTTTTCATCAACAACGTCGATGTCAGCGTATATGTCCCTGCGACGAGATTGACGACACCCCCACCCTGTGCATTAATCTGGTTAACGGCATTCTGAATATTCCCTCCGATAGGAACCGTTATGGTGACCGCACCGGCTTTAACGGGACAAATTGTTAAGCATAAGAACAACGACCATGCTGCAATACATTGGAAACGCTTGCTATGAATTTTCATTTAATGCTGGGCAAATACCAATTATCCTTATTCAGCAATTTATTGTAAACCGACGTCCTTTGCCCTTCGGGAAACTTGGCGGAAACTTTCCGGGCCAGGTAGGTATTATCCCCCCGGTAACGGGCAATACGCATCAAATCATGAAAACGGTTACCTTCGAGGGCTGTTTCTAGCACATATTCCGTCATCAGTTGATCCTCAACCCACTCAATCGAATCATGCAATGAAGCGCAGGTTTCCATCTGATAGCTTTCGTTTCTTTCGGTATAACCACAGCCGCGACTGTGCATGCCATACGTATTTCCGCTGAAAATGCTGGCCACCTGGCCTTCCGGATTACTCTGACCGAATTCAATATAAGGTTCGCCATTGATCTCACCGCTTAAAGCGTCCTTGTCTTTGTACAAATCAATATTGTATTCGCAAAGGCCGAACTTCAGGAAACCGTAAAAGGCAAATTTAGGTTTACCGAGACGATTGACCGCTTCCGCGTACCGCAGGTAAATCAGGGCTGCGCGGCACGGACTGATGTAATAATCCCCATTGGCATACAGGTAGTTGAACTTGGTCACATACGGATAGGCCACATCCTTTTCTCCTATCGTTGTCGTTTTTGTAGTGTACGTCCCGGTTTGTCCGCGTAAATCGCCGCTGACCGTTTTGGTACCGGTATAGTAATATTGTTCATCAAACGTATTGATCAAGGCGGTGGACGGTGCCAGCACATAGCTTGTGTTGAACATGTCATGCAGGTTTGAGGCATTGTTCTTGTAATCATCGGTAAACGCTATTGCCGTCAGAATATCCGGATAATTGAACGAAGAAAACTGATTCGGCCAATTTTTGGAAGAAAGATAGGTGCCGGTAATATCCAGCAAATTTCTGGAGCCTGACATTTTTAGCTTATCCAGATAAATTAAGTCGTAATACGTTTGTGCCGCTTTATAGAAATCTTCCTGCCACATGTAAAGTTCTCCCAAAACAAAACGGACCGGCAGCATCAATTGTCTGGCCATGTAGGATTCATAGGAAACCGACGAAGCAAACCCTGGATCAGCGTTGCCGGCAATCCAGGCGGAGCTTAACGGGGTATCGGAAGATGACATCCAGGGTAGAACGGTTTCCAAATCATTGATCAGCAGCGGAAGCAATGCATCCAGATCAAGTTCCTTTGTACTGTCTGTCGCGCTGGCATCCAACAGTGGTTTGGTGGTATAGTTCACCTTACCATAATCGAGGCAAAGTTGCAGGTAAGTCCAGGCACGAATAGCCTTGGCTTCAGCCATATAAGGATAAAGAACTTTTTCCGCTTTACCGTTCGAGAGACTGGTAACGGTGGTATCCAGCTTACTGATGTAATAATTGCAATTGTTCAGCAAAGCGTAATAAGCCCGTTCTTTCAGATAAGGATTGTCTTTACTGACTTCGAAATTGTTGATATCATGCAAATCCTGGGACGAATTGTCAGTCACTGTCATCAAGTCTCCCCGGAGTTCTCCCATAATAACGTAATTATCTCCTATCGTCTGTAAGCCCTGCAACAGACCGAACAGCCCCGAACGAGCTTCCTGCTCGTTGCTGTATACCTGCCCGTCGGTTTTGAGGGCTGTACCGGAGTCCGTTTCAAAATAGTCCGTACAAGCCATCAGGCTCAAGCAGGTTACCAATATAAAGACGCTATCCAGTGCGATTTTTTTCATAGCCTTCATAGTTAGAGATTTAGTTTTACGCCCATATAAAAGGAACGGCCACCGGCGAGCATACCATTATCAATGCCTTGATACAAGACATCCTGACTCATCGAAACCTCCGGATCTGTTCCCAGGTATCTGGTACAGGTCAGCAGGTTGGTTCCGGCAGTCCATAAGGTGATCCCCTGAATGTACGGGCTGTTAATGGAAATGGCATAAGAAAGTTTCACTTGTTTGAGTTTAAAGAAAGAGCCATCTTCTATCCAGCGATCACTGAAACGGCTGTTTCCCATGGGATCTCCGTATACAGCCCTCGGCACTTCGGTTTGCTGTCCTTCCGCCTTCCAACGGTTCAGAATGGCTGAACTCTGATTGTAGAGCATGGACATGCTCTCCAATTGCTGGCGTTTGTAATTATAGACATCATTACCAAGCGAGTAGGTGCTCAAAACATCCAGGGTAAGGTTTCTATAAGTAAATCGGTTGGTAAAAGAGCCGGTCAGATCCGGGTTCGGATCTCCGATAACCTGTCTGTCCAGTTTATTGATGATACCGTTTTTATCTTTATCGACAAAATAGACATCACCGGCTGCAAAATGACTGTAAGAGGCATCTGCATTCTGAATCTCCAGATTGGCAGCCGAAGCGTCTTCAGAAGTAGTGAATAGGCCTTTGGTCTTGTATCCGTAGAAAAGGCCGACAGGACTTCCAACAGCAGTAAGAACCTCGCCGCCAAGAATGGAGGTTGTATAGTCTCCGTCCGGCAATTCCCTGATTTTATTCACATAATGGCTGAAGGAAAAATCGGTATACCATTTAAAGGTTTTACAATCTATCAGATTGGCCCCGAAGGTTACTTCCATGCCCTCATTGGACAGTTTTCCACCGTTACATAAATAAGTATCCAGTCCCGTTTGAACGGGCGCTTGTTTGACGGTTAGCAAATCACTGGTCATGTGTTTGTAATAGTCAACGCTGATCGTCAGCCGTTCATTCAGAAAAGCCAGATCGATGCCGGCGTTGTATTTGCCGGTCATTTCCCATTTCAGGGCCGGATTGGCCAAGCCACTCAGCTTCAACCCTGTGGCAGCTCCTAAATAATTAACGGACGTCAGATAGGCATATCTGTTCATTCCATCGATATCGTCATTCCCGGTAAAGCCGTAGCTTGTACGGACATTCAGGCGGTTCAGCCAATCGATAGACTTCATGAACGTTTCGTTGGAAAGCATCCAGGAAGTACCGATACTGGGAAAGGTGGCCCAGCTACCGTTCATAAAGCGGAATGATCCGGAAGCCTTATTGCCGAAACGGGAGGACGCATCCTCCGACAGAACAGCCCAGACTTTGTACCGGTCCTGATAGCTGTAACCGAATCTGGAATAAAACGCCATGGAATGCCATTCCGTATTGGCGCCGTCCACACTCCGGTAAGCCAATGTACCGTTCATATTGATCACCTTATCGTTACCGGTATTATGACCATCTTCATACGTACTGAGAAATGATGTACCAAGGATCCGGTATCCGGCAAAAGCATCCACCCGATGACCGTTGCCAAGGGTCTTACCGTAGGAAAGCTGAAGGTTACCGAATAAATTATTCTGGCTCATGGTCTGGTCTTTTACCGTATTATGCCAGGCTTGACCATCCACATACTGAACAGCGACTCCAGTCATCGGAGAAAAATAATGCTCTTTGGCATTGCTCAGCGTATAAGAAAACTGTCCATTGAGTTTCCAGTTCGTATTGATTGTCCAGGTTGGGGCTACACTCACCCCAAATCGATAGTGTTTATCGGAATTTTTGGCATTTTCGATCAGAGAAACAGGATTCGTCACGCCCAGGGCATCCACATCGTTTAACGTATTGGTGAGGATGGATCCATCATCTGTGTACCGTCTGGCAATCAGGAACGGCGCCTTGATATCAGCCAGAAAAGCCGGTGAGGTATAGGCGTTTACTCCATCATCCTGTAACGTACGGGATAAATAGGAAAAATAGATGCTGGACTTCAGCATGAGGTCCGGATGAAGGTATACATCTGAATTGATCCTGGTATTCAACCGGGAAAATCCGGTAGACTTGACGGTTCCTTCATTACCGGTATAACCGAGCGATATCGAATACTTTGCAATATCATCGCCTCCCTGAACATTGATGCCATAATGTTTGGTATTGCCACATTGAAAAACATCGTCGGCCCAATCGTTACTGTTATGATACGTCGAATAATCGGAGGCTTGCCTGTCCATACCGAAATAGCTGCTGAAAGCGGTTGCCAGCTCCGGAGCATTGGACGCCCCTTTGATAATCTCACTTAAATAGGTTCGATATTGAGCGGCATTCATCACATTGTCTTTTTGGGGAGCACTGTTCAATCCGTACCAAATATCCGCTCCAATGCGTGTCACATTGCTGCGACCACGTTTTGTATTGATCAGAATAACGCCGTTGGCACCTTTGCTTCCGTAAAGTGAAGTAGCCTCTTTGATGACATCCACCGACTCGATGTCATTGACATCAATATCGGCCAATGGGCTCTGATAAAAGCCTTTAAAAATGGAAGGCGTTATATTCTGTTCATCCCAAATAGTGCCATCAACGACAAACAAAGGCTGAGCCGTTGCATTCAGAGAGTTGTAACCCCGGATAAAAAGATTGTCACCAGATGCGGCTATCGCACTCCGCCCGACAGCCCTGACATCTCCGCCCCAGCGTAAGGACAATTCGTCATCTACAGAGAGCGAAACAGTATTGTTAAAGGCATCTCCCCCTTTTACTGAACGGAAAGCTTCACTGTATATCGTCACATTCCTCACCGAATCGCCCTGCAATGGCACTGTCCTTTTGACATAGCCTTCTATGGAAAAAGACAGTTGTACTCTATCGAACGGGATGCGTACCCGGTAGGCTCCTGCTTCATCGGTCAGGGCCGTATACTCCCCGGCTTCTACTCTGACACCCTGAACGGGCTGACCGGTAACAGCATCTTTTACCTGGCCATGGGCTGTCAGTTGCTGAAGTTGTTTTTCCTGAGCCATCGCAAAAGAGGTATATCCCAGAAGCAAGGCAAGTATGATATAGTTAACGCAGTTTTTCATCTGACTACTCGTTTACAGGTTCCAAAATAATGCAATCAATACGCATTGTCCTCGTCAGCGTGGCCGTTTCGGACGAAGCGACGTTCGCTTGAACACGTAACTTGACACAGTCCTTGTCCTGGTTGGCCGTTCCGGAAAACGGAGAAGCTGAATAATTTGAAAATGGAAAGTCAATTTGTTTGACAAACATTTTTGTCATCCGGTTGCCGTGGGTAATTGTACCGCTTATCACAGGATCTTCTTTCATTGTACCGTCTTCGTGCACATAGTTCAGGTAGAAATTCACACGGGTACTATCGGCTTTTACTCCGGTCATATAAGCTGACGCCGGTGCAAATACGACATAAACATTGTATTTGGCCGCCAGTGTATTCGGGATGGTAAACTGGACCATTGGCTGTGTACGGGCACTGGTTGTTGTTTGGGTAACCTCAATGTAGCGTACGTTTGAGACGGAGTCACTATAAGTGGTATTTGCTGCACTTCGAGCGGTAACCGACGCATAGACATCCGTCCGGTTGGCCGTGTTTTCAGCTTCAACACAGATTTTCTTCAAAAAGCAATCCAACGGATTGTATAACAGTTTGTCTGTTTTCCAGATAATGCCGTTGCTGACCATTTCCTTGACAGCTCCGTCTATAAGCGAAGCCGGATGATGGAAGACATTTCCGCTTGTTGCTACCAGAGAATCCCCCGGTGCATTAAAAAAATCAACCTTCTTGCGAAAAACCAGATCCTGGCACATATTCTGTTTAGTATAGGCTCTTGTTAAGGAATCAGCCAGTACATCATCCAACTGGTAGGTCCTGGTAGGAACATTAATGGCATTGACGGAAGAAGAGGCACAAGCCCCAAATGTCCTGAAATAGCCAGAGATGCTTTTATAACCGTTTTGCCAGCCTTTGTCCGTTGGAACGATCATCGTATAAAGACTGTCTTCCTGATAGATATGACCATACTTGCGCATCCAGTCATTGCGGTAATTAAAGACAGAATCATAGACCAGCTTGCCCATTTGATTTTTTCCGATGGCGGTACTGGCACTTTCGTTAAAGGTGTACACATCAAACCTTTTAAGATACTTCGAAATGGAATCCGTGTTATTGTCTGCGAGTTTAATGCTCTCATACATATTATGGTAGAAAGGAATGCGTTCTGACAGAATATGGACAAGTCCGTTGGAGGCCAGGCGGTCTGTACTGGCCATCGTTACACCGGAAAAAGTGTATGTAGAACCGCTGCTGGCATACTCCTGAAATTTACCGTTCAACATTTTCACACGGATGGACGGTTTATCGACCAAATCGGACGGTTCATAAATAAATCGGTTTATGTGGTTTTTCAGAAATTGATCGATGGTCAGGCCATTCTCCTGATAGCCGCTCATGGCATTATTATCGGGAGCCCAAACCGTAAAAGTCTGATCGGTCGAAAGCAGTGAATCAAGTCCTTGGTCTTTTACGACCTGGCAAAAAGAGGTCAGTTCAGGATCGGCTTCCATCACTTCCATCAGATTGCGTCCCTCTGACCGGCCGTTTGCACCGTAATGATCGTCCAGATAGTCGTTCTGACAGGAACACAGCCATCCAAGGAGCAGACAGATGAGATATATAGGTTTCTTTATCATATTCATAAGTCAATATTAATTACTGCTCTTTAAGTGAATAATAGGCATTTTGGTAAAGTTTCGGATTGGCATTCATCTCAGTCTTGGATATCGGAAGATACCAGGCATCGATGCTTGAAAGGCGTGCCTTGTATGTAGACAGTTCCTGCTCATATGCCGCCGAGAGTTCGTCAAGTGCTTCAGTGGTAGAACCTTCCCGGCGTACCTTGCGCATAAGGTCATACCAGCGTTTCCCCTCAAAACAGAATTCCCGGCGCCGCTCATTCAAGACCATTTCTTCAGCTTTGGAATTATCGGTCAATGACAGCGAATCCAAATTGTTGTTCGCCCGTTTGTAGGTAACGTTACACATAGCCACAGCCTGATTTGAATAATCATTGTTACCTTCCAATTTTGCCAATTCGACCAAGGCTTCCGCTTTCATCAGATACGCATCCGACAAACGGTAAATAATCCAGTTGGCATAGCTTGTCGAGGACCGGTACACATAATCCGTAGAGCCGAATCCAGCAGCGGGATTCTGGCCTTCATACTTAAATACGTTATAACTGGTGGCTGATGTCACACCGGCGTTGGTCGAATAACCCACTTTGAGAAAACTATAGGCCCGGCAATCATACGTACCATACAATTCGTACAGGTTTCCGGTCGGAATAAATTGAGGCGATTTGGATTTGACGGCATTGCCATAAATAGTAGCGGTCGAATTGTTTGCAAGCCCGTTGCTGACAAAATTCAGCTCAAAAATGCTTTCCGTCGAATTACCCGCATAAAACACATTGTGGTACATCTCATTGGTCTCGTTCATCACGAGTGTGGATTCATTATCATTCAGGATGGCATTGCAGTAGTCAATGCAAGAATGGTAGTCTGAGGCCGCTTGGGTATTGTTGATGTTGGAGGCTTTCCATAAATAAAGATCGGCCAACAGTGCACGGACAGCATTGCGTGTAATACGCCCGTGGGTATAGGCTTCGGTAGGCCAGCTGGCTGCAGCATAAGGTAATCCGTATTTTTCCATATCTGAAATCAGGTAGTTGATGATGGAGTCACCAGGAGTCTGAGTAACCAGATAATTCTGTTGTTCACTTTTGCTGGGAACGGTTACATACGGTACATCACCGAAGGAACGCACAAGATAAAAATAGCACAACGCACGTAACGTGTAGACTTCCGAGAGGTAATTATGCATGGTTGTCGTGGTAAAGTTGGCATCGACCTGGCAAACGGCCGGCGCTTTGACAATCACATTGTTGCAAATATTGATCACCTTGTAGAATTTGTCCCAGGTAACCAATCCGCTCGATGACAATAAGTTGGCGTCTTTCAGGTATTTTTCATCGGTACTGGCACTGGAGTAGTCCACATTGTCCGAGCGGAGTTCCCCCCAATAGATCATCCTGTTAATCACATCATTGTCTATCATATACCGGTAACAAGCAGCAACCATACTCTGGACCTGATCTCCGGTTTGCCAGTATTGGTCATCGACAATATCGTCTTCCGGATAGAGCGTCAGGTAATCGTTGCAGGAAGTCGTTGTCAGCACGAATAACACGGCAGTCAGTAAGTAAAACAATCTATGTTTCATATGATCGGTACGATAACCCGCATGCGGAATTAAATCGTTCCGTAGACGCTTAAGCAAGCATGCTCGTTTCATAGTCTTTTTCATTATATCATTCAATCAGAAGGTTGCCGAAAAGCCCAATGTCCATTCATGAGGACGGGGCGTTGTCGAATTATCCATACAAATGCCATAAAAATCCTTGGAAGTATCGGTACAGATATTGATTTCAGGATCGGCACCCGAATAGTGATCCAGACAGAAAATATTGTTGATGGTCAGATAGGCACTCAATCGATCTAATCCGATGTGCTTCACCAGATTGTTCGGAACAGCATACCGAAACATAATGTATTTCATGCGCAGGAATGACCCGTCTTCCACATACCGGTCCGAAGCCAACCAATTATAGCCCTGCTGGTAAACGGCACGGGGAACATCCGTCACATCGCCCTCTTTGCGCCAACGCCAATTAACCGTCGTACACTGGTTATACGCATAATACATATTTTCGGCATTCATGCGTGCCATATTGACTATTTTGCCACCATAACGGTAATTGCAGAAAAAGTTGACGGCATATTTATCATAGCGGAACGTCAAACCGAAACCACCAGTCATTTTCGGGTTGCAATCACCCAAATAAACCACATCGTACTGATCGATGGATCCGTCATGATTGATATCCTCATAGATGGCATCACCACCTTTGAATTGGTATTTGGCACCACTGTAATAATAGTACATAGGCTTTGCCGTTCCATCGTAGTTATACATGATATGGCCATTGGCATCACGGGCTGCCGGGCAGGTTTTACCTTCTGCCGTCGCTTCGTCCAGGTTCTCGAAACTGTATGAATAAACACCTTTGTAACGGAATCCATAGATCGAACCGAACGAATGACCTACCTGCAAACGGGTATAATAGTCACCGTTGCCAAAATTCTCGTGATTGTTGAAGTTGTTCAATACACTCTCATCCAGACTCCGGATGGTATTTTTGTTGGAGGCAAAATTACAGTTGACATCCATGGAAAATTTATTCGATTCAACCACCTTGTTCAGGCTGACGTTCAATTCCCATCCGTTGTTATCCATGGAACCGACATTTTTATAGGTAAGTGTAGCAAAGCCGGAAGTGGATGGAATATCTATATCACTGAACAATAAATCATTGGTTCTTTTTTTATACCAGTCAAAATTGACAGCCACTTTTCCGTCCCACAACTCCAGGTCACTTCCAAGATTTAACGAAGTTACTCTCTCCCATTTCAGTCCGTCCAGACGAATACGTGTCGGATAGACGGCACTCATATCCATATAGCCTTGTGAAGCTGTCGATAATAAGCTGTATTGCAAATAGTTCATACCTGGCTGACGGCCTGCAATACCCCAACTGGGACGGATAGCCAATAAGGTGACCACACGTTCGCCGACCAGATTGCCGACAGAACTCTTGAACAACGGTTCATCGGAAATGATCCATTTGGCAGCGACTCCGGGGAACAAACCGTACCGGTTAGCCGATCCGAACTGAGTACTGCCGTCAACCCTGTAATTGGCGTCGAAAATGTACCGGCCAAGCAACGTATAGTGAAGACGTCCCATCCAACCGATGCTGCGGTCACTGCTGTTGCCATTCGTCGTACTGTTAAGATGGCCGGTAGCAATGGCATCCGTCATCTCTGAACTTGGTAAGCCACCTGTCTCTAAATACTGGGCATTGCTGGTCGAAGTGGCCGTTTGCATCTTGATCTGCACCTGCAGGTCGTGTTTATTGGGATCGGGAAACCGGCTCTGCCAGGTCAGGCTATTCTCTGTGGAAACTGTCATTTTATCAGACACCTGATTGCTCGCCTGATTGGCACTACCATAGTTGGTGTTCGAATTAAACACACACGCTGCCGGCAGGTATCTTTGCGTAAGTTCATGGTTCATATCGATGGTTACCCATCCGTTGTAACGTAAATAGATCTCATCCGGATCAAAGAAGTCGAACTGAAGAGCGATTTTCGGCAGAATCCGGTACCCTTTCAGGTTATTTTTCGCCAGGTTTCCCAAAGCAACCGGGTTCATCAAATTTCGCTGATTTGAATCGAACCGGCCGCTCGTATTTCCGATCCCTTCACCAGGCGTGATATTGAAATATTTGCCGGTGAGGTTACCCAGGGCATCTTCTTCGTAAATCGCCATGTTGGGCATTTTCTTATAGGCAATATCCAACAGGGAACTATAATTTCTGTCATTATTCGAATACGTATACTGAAACTCGGAAGAAAACAGCATACGGCTGGACACATTATAATCCAGCTGAGCACGGGTCGTATAGCGCTGATATGCCTGTTTCAGATTGGTTCCCGTCTGGTCATAATAGCCGGCCGAAAGCCTGAAATTAGCACGTTCTCCTCCTCCACTCACAGTCAGGTAATGATCGTTGATCCAGCCTTGTTTTGTAACGGCTGCGACCCAATCGGTATTGTGGTCATAATTATAGGCCTGGGCAAAATTGGTGTAATTATAGTTCAATTCATCAAACGAATAATCCGAATAAGACTGACTGCTTGCCAATGTCTGATTGAAGAATTCCTGTTTCATCAACATAGTATAATCGGATCCGGACAGCATATCCATTCCTTTCGGTTGAGTCGCGCCCGATAACTTATATGAATAAGATAAGCTCGTTTTACCGCGGCTTCCTTTTTTCGTTTTTATCAACAAGACACCATTCGCCCCTTTCGACCCCCACATGGCGGTAGAGGCAGCATCTTTCAAAACGGTGATTTCCTCAATGTCATCAGTATTCACATTCAGCAAATCGGCATACTCCTGGTCGGTCGCATTACTGAAATCAAATGTAGCATCAATATTGCCACTGAAAGGAACACCGTTGACAACAACCAATGGCTGGGCATTACCGGTAATGGTCGTTGTTCCGCGGATACGCATCTGGCTGCCGCTGCCAGGGACGCCGCTGCCAATAATATCCAAACCGGCTACCCGGCCCTGGAGGGCGTCTTCGGCCGAAGACACTGAAATACCTTCTATGGCATCCATTTTGAACGTAGACAAAGCCATACTCTCCTCCCGTTGTGCAATATTGAATGAACCGTCACTCTTTTTCTTTTTGGCATGGACCACCACATCACCCAGCTGTCGGTTGTTTCCGTTCAGTTTGACTTGAAAATGGCGGTTATTGCCAATGGCTATAATCTGAGTTATGTAACCAATATAGGAAACGGAAAGCCGGTCTTTCGCATTTTTCAATCTGAAAGAAAAATCACCGTTGTTATCTGTCACGCCGCCTCCGATGACACGGTTGTTGGCATCAATCTCCGCCACACTACAACCAATCAGTTCCAGACCGTTATTAAGATCCGTCACACGACCGCTGACCATATTTTGAGCTCCCAGCTGAACAACAGCCAACAGGAACAGGGATATACATACTATCTTTTTCATGAAACAGCCGTTATCGTTTGGTTACAGTGACCCTTTTCCTGGAGGAAGCCGGCAGACTGTTAAAATAGAGATAATGATCAATCTGGTGGATCACCGCATAAGAGTAAGTCTCAATTTCTGTCGCCTGATCCCGGACCTTGCTATTGACGACAATATCACGTGCCATCAGATTGAAAAGTCCGCCACTTGTTACGACAGTGGCTTTGCCGTAGTTCGCGCCGGTCAAGGTGATGGCATCACCCGTATTCTGAACGGTTACCGGGTAAAATTTATTCGTTGCCGTATTCAGGGTAGATGTCAGGTAGGCGGTGGTCTCCTTTTTTCCCTTAATGAAAATCGCATTATCCTGGAAATGATACCGGATAAAACGGGTCAGTTTTTCTGCCATGGCATCTTTGAGTGCCGCGTCTCCCTCGTTCCGGTAGGCTTCGAGCGTTGGGATAACCCCATCACGCTGTGCCTGTAAAATGGCCGCATTGGTGGGCACATAAACCGTATAATGATACTGATTCAAGAAGCTGACCTTATAGTCAAGCGCCGCATCGCCATTGGCTGCCCGCGTCGAAAATAAGCCCAATTCGTTGCAAATATCGAAGAAGGCACTGAATTCGGTATGGGAACTCAGGATATCATAAATCGAAGTCGTCGTATTCTGAATGATACCGTCAACAATATAGGTTTTGCCGTTCGTCTTTTTAAAGACTTTCTTAATCGTGAGGCTGTTTGTATTGCCAGCTCCGGCTACCTCGCCACCTGACGTATTGGCTGTGATATGGATCGGCGCATAGCCATTGGAAATAAAATATTCCTGTCCGGCCGCCAGATCCTCTTCCAGTTCACCATCATAATCCATTACGATGGTATGAGTGTTCAGGATATCATTGATCCGGTTTTTCATGCAGCCGGTCACAATTCCCCTGGCTCCCAACGGATAGTTGTCCGAAACAATCGTTTGCCCGTTATTGATCCGGATCGGTGTCGCAGCAATTTGGTTGGATGCATTCAGATAGAAATTCAGGTTGCATTTCCAATCGGATGAGGTATATCCTTGTGCGACAGGATCTTTATAATTCTTCATATACAAATCAGGTGTCACAAAAAAATGATAGACATTTTGAGGGGCCCGAAGCAAATAGGCGAAATACGAATAGCTGGTATTGGTAATTGCTTTATTAAAAAGTGCATTCATGGTATCGATCTTAGCCGGCCCCATCACCGTCCGGTAATCCTGCGGAGGAAACACCTTGTTTGTGACATAAACCAATCCGTTACGGGCAATATAGCTGCCAACGATATTCGAACTTTTAACATCCATGGAATAGCCGTTCTCATCTTCAATTTTATCAAACTGACTCGGCAAGGCAGTCAAAAAATTGTTTTTCATATGACTGTTCAGGATATCAGCCACCATACTGTTGGGCACTTTATCCCATGAGCCGAATGCATTGTAAAAATCAGAGCCATCACCGGTCGGAGAAAAAAAGGCATCCAATGCTTCATTTGTCGGCACGAACAGACAGCCCATTGTCTGCTCATAGCCATTTTGAGTTCCTGTGGTAGTCGTCGAAGCATAAAGATTCCAGCCCGGATCGTAGATCAATGTCCCCGGAGCAGAAATGCCTTTTGGATCGGTTGTATAAGAGCGGCTTCCTGTATTGAAATAACGCAGTTGGAAAATCGAGTCATGATTGGTGGTACGGCCGTAATATACCGGACAACAAAAGCGATCCAACAAGCTGTTGAAGCGGCTCAGGTTTTTGTTTGAACGGATATAACCGGCCATATTATCCGGTGGCAGCAGTAAATCTTCCAGCTCATGAAGGTAGCCGTTTTTGCAAATAATATCCTGCTTCACAATTCTGGTACCGTATAAATAGGCAGAATCAAGAGACGAAGACATATGATGGCCTGAGATAAAATTGAAATCACCGGCGGTGATCCCTTTTTGCGACATAACCTCCGGAAAGAACTGTACCAATGTCCAGGGTGTTGCATCCTGCAGCAGATACATCGGTTTACCCGCTTTCCTGTACGGGGCAAAATAGTTATTTACAGGCAACTTGTCAGGTGAAACAACAGGAATCGTATCGCTGACTTCCATACTGGTGGTGCGGCGAAGCAAAATCTGACCATGGTCACTATAAGACAGCCGTTCTATCAGTTGTGCATTCTCGACAACACCGATCCGTAGAAATATTTTTTTCATCGAATAGGGAATGTCTTCATAACGGTTTATACCCAGGGTATTGGTCTTAAAAAACCGGTTGAAGGCCTTATCATTGGAAAAAAAGACCGTATTGCTGCCAGACAGCTGCATGGTCGATTTCAGCCCACAGTCGTCAATCAGACGGATATAGTAGTTGCAGTCGCCTCTGCTTTTCAAATAATCGTAGATATTTTCTCCAAGCCAGGATGGTGTCTGATTCTCTTCCTCATCAAATATGTCCTTACAGGAAAAAGTGGGTAACAGAAGGGCAGCTCCCAGCAAGGCCAACAGGAATAATCTGTTTATCTTCATAATCGTACTATTTTCAACCTATTTCAATGAGTATCCTCATCTTCAATCAGATCTTTCGGAATAAACTCGATGAAATCAAGCATGAACTGTTTGTTCATCAAAGCGGAAACTCGAAACTCATGAGTGGTCGTCTGGTTCCAGGTGACCATCTTCAGTATGCGGCGTAATCCATTAGGGTCGTTTCGTGCCGTTCCGACATGGACAGGATCATAATTATTATTGGCCAGTTCTCTGCTGGTAAAGCAGTCAGGGGCTTTCATATAACCACGGTTGCGCATATCCTTATCGTTCTGGAATCCGTAATAATCGTCTTCCGTCTCGCTTCCGGAAATCCAGGAGTCTCCCAAATACGGATCATCATCACCGCCTCCGTATCGCCACCACCAAACCTGAACCCATCCGATTGAAGCATCGGCCTTGGCACTTAACGTCTGATCAAGCGGAATGCCACACGGCTGTCCATCCAGATAATACTGAACAATGCCGTAATCTGCCGCACGGACACGATAACCGATCCGTACCTCATAGCTACCGGACGGAATGGGCCCGATTTTGATGGTCATGTTGCAGCGTCCGTACATGGTGAACATATCGCTCCAGAGAAAACTATGGGGATTACTGTCAATGTATTTCAGATAAACGCCTTCTTTATCATCAAATTTGACGTTCTTGCAATAACCGAGGGGAATCAAATAGTCTTTGTTGTGACGAAGCAAATCATTGTTCCACAATTCCGGAAAGAAAGACGTAAAATCTATCCGGATACGCTTATGATAGAGGGATTCATCATACACCAGCATACCGGTTAATGAATGAATAATACCGTTCAGACAATCCAGGTTACTGTGCGGAAGATCAAGTGTGACAACATCCTTCACTTCCTCTGTCATATTGGTGTATTTAGGATCGTATGGATTACGGGTGTCATTGAAGATGGGTTTCTGGGCATCTTTGTCGCGCCATTTAAACAGCTGAACGTCCAGCAGCGTATTTTGTGCCATCGGAAACCAATAGGTCTCCAATGAGAACTTGCCGTCACGAAAATTTTCCTTTTGCCAGTCTTCCTTTTCGAATGTCTGCGTCACAGCAAAATCTTTTGTCGGGCAAAGTTGATCGGAAGTCAGTTTTTCGGGAAGCAAATGATAGGCGACAAAACGATAAAGACTGCTATTGATGTTTTTGTCGTCAAGCCCTTTTCCGTCAGGGTATTTACTTTCGGCGTAGGTTCGCATCTGCGCCAGATTGTGGATATTGTTCAGCGCGAGTACTGAATCAGTTTCCAGCAATGCGGTATAACCGTATTCTTTCTTAGCTGGAGCATCGGTCGTTTTCTGTATATAAGATTCATCTTCTATCAGTAGCAACGAATCGCGCAAGCCTGTTGCCTTCAACGCTTCACTGTAAATTGAAAAAAGACCTTCCTTATCAATAAAATCAGGCAACAGATCGTCATTGCCTTCTACCACCTTGTTAACCAGGTGAACGACGCCATTAACCATGACATTATCTCCCGATACGATCCGGGAATTGTTATTGATCATCCAGGCTGTCCCGTCGGCAGAAAGCGTTGTGTAGAGATACCGGCCGATCATATTCTTGGTCCCGATGGAACCGGCATTAAATCCTTTTGTATAATAAGGACTTACTTTATTCGCTTCTCCATCGATAATGTGATAGAACACCATTTGCTTGACCGCTTTTGCCGAATCCAGGAATTGTTCGAAAGAAGCATAGCCGTGTTCAGTTATATAATTATTAACAGCCTGATTATCAGGTATAAAGCAAGTGTATTTACCGTAAGAAGCCATCAATGAAAGAGCATTTACCTTGTTCAACGCTTCTTCGAACTCGGAATAGGCACTGTGACTATCCAGAAAATCCTTAATGGTTTGGCCTGTAAAAGTCGTATAGCTGCCTCCGGTATTGTCTGAATCCGTACAACCGGCAACGGCAAAAAGCGACACACAGATCAAGCCCCAGATCAGCTCTTTACAACGTGATTTCATTACTTTTATATTTGATAGAAACGAAAAAAGGCAAGAGGTCCGAAGACCTCTTACCGATTTTTACAAAAGAACATTATTTGACAACAACTTTCTCGACTGCCGAACCGGACCTGATCAGATAAACACCGGAAGCGACAGTGACATGAGCCACACCTGAAACCCGGGCAACCAATGCACCCGTAATGGAATAGACAGCTCCGTTTTCACTGAATACATTGATCACATGACCGTCCACAAAGGCTTTTACCCGGTCAGGTACAACTGAATGACTGACACCATCGGCAAGCGTTAAGTTCTCCGTCGGTATCGCATCCACAGAATCGTAAGTTCTCATCCAGTCGATATAAATTTTGTCGGTTGTTTTCTCGAAACCGAGGGTACTGAAGAACGCACTGGTATATAGTTGCTTTCCTACGACAGCACCGCATTGGAGCATATCCCAGTAGAGGACATCGCCTTTGATGCCGGCGGCATTGGTTGAAGTGATATTCAATCCATTCTGACCTGTCGGTAATAAGAAATTCAGTTGTCCCAAAGAAATATTATCGTTGGTTCCTTTCCATTTCATGGCAATATAGCGTGTGTAACCGGCATTCAGATAAATAGCATGAGAAGAATCACGCGGGCTCGGATCACGGGCATAAAATGGTTTTTGAGTACCAAAATCATAACGCATAGCAGGGCCGGCAGACAAATCATAGGTGAGGCCTGTTTGCGATCCGTCAAAATTGTCATAAACCGGAGCGGTACTTAAGACCAGACAAGTATCTGTTCCGCTTGTCGTAGCCACCTTTTCCTGATTAACACGCGTATAGGCTCTCCAACGGCTCATTCTCCAACCATCAACCATCTTGGTATCGTTATATTCAGACATGAATTTTTCGGTTGAATTGCCCAGTGAATCAGTCACATACCCGTGAGTAGAAGGATCTTCTACAGGAGTAGCGTTGAATTCCCAGGTCTTGAACAAGCCGGTCTTTTCTTCTTCCGACACTTTGTTTTTATAATCGGTCAGCGCATCAACAATGTTGAAATAATAAGGAGACACAGCATCAAAATTAGCCTTATTGACAGGAACATCTGTCGTGCAGGCCAAACTGCCATTTACATCCATATAATAATAGTATGTACCACACTTGATGTCATAGCCCTTACCTTCTACATCTCGTTGGCCGAAAGAAAAGACAGACCCTTGCTGGCCTTTAACCAATAATAGCTTACCATTCGTACACTGTACAACACCG
>JAUZOU010000119.1 GCA_030706285.1 Bacteroidota bacterium | reverse complement strand
CCTTATCAGAAAATCAAATTCAAAGAAATGAATTAACAGCCGGAGCTGTTAACAGGTCATTCATCAAAAAAATGAAGAAATCACGATAAAATAGTCTGTTTGATTATCTTTATGGAAGCTGTCTGGATAAAATCCAAACAGCTTTCTTTATGCCGGGAAATTAACAAATAAATTACAAAAAACGCGATCAGGATCATCTGTTACGTGCGTATTTTTTACTTCCTTTGTAACATTTTTGAATATTATCCATCTATAATCAAGATCGATGCCCGAAACAGTAATAACTGAAAGACAACTGATATCAGACTGTCAAAGCGGAAGCCGAAAAGCCCAAAAGGAGCTTTATGAGCGTTTCGCAGGCAAGATGATGGGTGTTTGCCTGCGTTATTGCAAAGACAAGGAAACCGCTAAAGATTTGTTGCATGACGGATTTCTGAAGATTTTTTCGCACATCGACGACTTTGAGGGTAAAGGTTCGTTTGAAGGCTGGATCAGACGGATTATGGTTAATACAGCGCTGGAATATATAAGGAAACAGGCCGATGAGGGGTATAGTCTTGATATTGAAGAGGCTTATTCCCTGACAAACGGAGATTACGGTGTTCTTGAAAAACTTGAAGCTGAAGAATTGATTCAACTCATTCAAAAACTCCCGGAAGCTTATCGGATGGTTTTCAACCTGTTTGTAGTGGAAGGTTATTCTCATAAGGAAATTGCTCAGGCGATGTCCATTACAGAAAGCTCTTCCAGAGTTTATTTGACACGGGCCAAGCAATTGTTACAGGAAATGCTCGCTGCAATTAAATAAAAGTCATGTCAGAATTTGACGAGAGACAACGCATTAAGTCAAAATTGGATGCCTATCAGGCGGACATACCAGGTTTTGATGATCTTTTCAGGGATGAAGTCCCCGGAGAAGCGCGTCTTCGTCATGTTTGCCAGTCAAAACTCCAAGACTTTATGACTGATGCACCGGCTTTTGAGGATCTGATGCAATCACCTCAGCCAATGGTCATTCCTTTTAAGAAACGAGTTTCTCCCTTGTGGTGGACCATTTCTGCGATGTCAGCTGCTGCCGCCTGTATGGCCTGTTGGATCTTTTTACCTAAACCAGCTGAAATCAAACCAAACACCATCAGTTTGCTAAGCGAGCAACCTGATGGACACCATGTCCGGAAATTCGGCCCACGTGTTAGCCGTATCGGAGCATCTTATCTTGCTCAAAAGCTAAATACCCCTCAGGTTTTTGCCTGCATTGACGTAACTCCACCCCGCATCGCCGTCATCAGTCATACAGCTTCGCAAACTGAAGAACATATAGATTCTGTTTATCGGGAATCGCTCAGTAAGCTATCACAACAAACGTATGCTGCCCTGGATGTTTCCAACAGGTTGAGTGTTGAAGAAGCCTATGCCAGAGCGAGAGCTTCCAAACATCATCATCGCCCCGACAAATTCCTGGCAGGACTTCATCTGAGCAGTGGTAACCGGTTGCTGTCTTTTGTCAACATTAACCAAAGCAACAATCCGATTCAATCTGTAGCTAACCAATATTCCAAAGGGTTAAGTGCGCTGGAAGGGAACCCTGTATCCATGCTGAGGGCAGCTGAAGTGTCCAGAAATGAATGGACTTCTCCCGGTAATATTCCGGCTACAAGCTTGTCAAAGTATGAGGCACATTATTCACTGCCATGGAATGCCGGCCTTTCTCTTGCCATACCCATTTCCGATCTTTTTGAAATACAGACTGGCATTACCTATACTTATTTATCCTCCCAGACGACAGGTAATATTGGTACGTCTACGTTTGATCTGCATCAAAAACTTCATTACCTCGGTATTCCTCTTACCGTTGATGTGAACATTTATAATGGCAGTAAATTCCGGTTCTATGCGGGTGTTGGCGGAGCCATCGAAAAAGGGCTGGCTGGAACGCAATATTCTCATGTGGTATCGGCCTCAGGTAATGTTGATGACTGGAGAAGCACTCAGCGCGTTTATGGCGTTCAACCGCTGGTAAAAGGACAATTGGGCGTTTCCTACGATATTGCTTCCAGTTATGAGTTCTACCTTGAACCAGGTGGTACCTACAGTATTCCGAACGACCAGCCTGTTTCAAGCCGTACAGAAGAACCCTTTTATTTCAATATTGGATTTGGCCTTCGTTACCGTCTAAAATAGCCTTGCTCAACTTCTTTCAATCCATTTATTGCACATTCGATATCCTCTTGTGCAATTTTTTGTTCAAAAAAAGCAAAAAATTCGCAACGTTTGCTACCTTTGCGCCACCGAACTTTATTCGGTTGTATGAAAAACATTATAAAATACTGTATATATGAGTCTAAACATTCTTGTGCTTGCCAAACAGGTACCCGATACCAGAAATGTTGGCAAGGACGCCATGACGGCTGAAGGAACCGTCAATCGCGCTGCACTTCCTGCCATCTTTAATCCAGAGGACTTAAATGCATTGGAACAAGCGTTACGCCTTAAAGATCAACATCCTGGAGCCACCGTCACCGTATTGACAATGGGCCCATTCAGAGCTGCGGAAATTATTCGTGAAGCTCTTTACAGAGGCGCAGACGGAGGCTTTGTTCTGAGTGACAGAGCGTTTGCCGGTTCCGATACATTGGCTACCTCCTACGCAATCAGTTGTGCCATCCGTAACTTGCCCAATATTGATCTGATCATATGTGGTCGTCAGGCTATTGACGGAGATACAGCTCAGGTTGGTCCTCAGGTAGCTGAAAAACTCGGAATGCCACAAATTACCTACGCTGAAGAAATTCAGCACATTGAAAATGGTATCATCCGTGTAAAACGGCGTGTTGAAAAAGGTGTTGAACTCTTGGAAGGCAAATTGCCTATGCTGGTAACGGTGAACGGTTCAGCCGCTCCTTGTCGTCCCAGGAATGCCAAACTTCTGATGAAGTACAAATATGCCAGGATTCCTGACGAGCTCCAGGCCAGCAATGAAGATTACACAAACCTGTACACCAACCGCGAATTTCTGCAGATCGGCGAATGGAATGTGAACGACATCGTATGTATTCCACACGAATTAGGCCTCTCTGGTTCACCAACCAAGGTAAAGAAAATTGAGAATGTCGTATTTCAGGCTAAAGAAAGTAAGAGTTTTACCGATGCCGATTCAGACATCGAAGGCCTGATTCAGGAATTGATTAGCAACCACACCATCGGATAACGTATGAATAACTTATTTGTCTATTGCGAAATTGAAGACGGCATCATTGGCGACGTTAGCCTTGAATTGCTGACTAAAGGGCGTAGCCTCGCCAACCAACTGAATTGTCAATTGGAAGCTGTCGTAATTGGTCACAAACTGGCCAGTATCGAAAAACAATTGTTCCCATATGGAGTGGATGTCATTCACGTGGCTGATGATCCCAGATTGGCTCCATTCACCACATTGCCGCATGCCTCAATCCTGATCAAGCTGTTTCAGGAAGAAAAGCCACAAATCGCCCTGATGGGCGCCACCAGCGTTGGCCGTGATCTTGGTCCTCGTGTATCATCTGCCTTGCATAGTGGTCTTACTGCCGATTGTACAGCATTGGAAATCGGTTCCCATGAAGATAAGAAAGCCGAAAAAGTATACGAAAATCTGTTGTATCAGATCCGTCCCGCTTTCGGTGGTAATATTGTAGCGACTATTGTCAATCCCGAATGTCGTCCTCAAATGGCCACTGTCCGGGAAGGTGTCATGAAAAAAGAAATTTATGATGTCAATTATAAAGGAATCATTCATCAGCTCGATGTAACAAACTATGTCAGCGAAACTGATTTCGCGATCAGTGTGATCGAGCGTCACATGGAAAAATCCAGGATTAACATCAAAGCTGCTCCGATCATCGTAAGCGGTGGATATGGTATGGGATCCAAAGAAGGTTTTCAGCTGGTATTTGACTTGGCTGCCACTATCGGTGCTGAAGTCGGTGCTTCCCGTGCAGCAGTGGATGCTGGTTTTTGTGAGCACGAACGTCAGGTTGGTCAAACAGGTGTTACAGTACGCCCAAAATTGTACATTGCTTGTGGCATTTCCGGACAGATCCAACACATTGCCGGCATGCAGGAAAGCGCGATGATCATTGCCATCAACAACGATCCGGCTGCTCCGATCAATACAATAGCCGACTACGTCATCCACGGTGAAGTGGAAACAGTGATTCCCAAACTGATTAAGTATTACAAGAAAAATTCGAAATAAGATGGCCAACCATTATAACGATACGCCCGAACTACGGTTTCATCTCAATCATCCGATGATGAAACACCTCGTGGAATTGAAAGAACGTAACTTTGCAGAAAAAGACTTGTTCGACTATGCGCCTCAGAATTTTGAAGACGCGATGGACAGCTACGAAAAAGTGCTGGAACTGGCCGGACAAATCTGCTCCGATATCATTGCCCCCAATGCTGAAGATGTCGATCATGAAGGGCCTCAAGTCGTCAATGGACATGTTGTCTATGCTGCCGGTACTGCCCAGAATCTTGATGCACTCAATAAAGGAGGGTTGATGGGCATTACACTTCCACGTCAATACAATGGATTGAATTTTCCAATTGTTCCCTATGTCATGTGTGCTGACATGGTCAGTACGTGTGACGCCGGTTTTACAAACATATGGGGCTTGCAGGACTGTGCAGAAACCATCCATGAATTTGCTTCTGAAGATCAGAAATCCAGATTCTTGCCTCGTGTTAGCGCCGGTGAAACCATGGCTATGGACTTGACCGAACCGGATGCCGGTTCAGACCTGCAGGCTGTCATGCTGAAAGCCACATACAATGAAGCTGACGGTTATTGGTATTTGAATGGCGTAAAACGTTTCATCACCAATGGTGACGGCGATATTGCTCTAGTTCTTGCCCGCTCGGAAGAAGGGACCAAAGATGGTCGCGGACTCTCCATGTTCATTTACGATAAGCGCAACGGTGGCGTAACCGTTCGCCGGATTGAAAATAAAATGGGTATTAAGGGCTCTCCTACCTGCGAACTGGTATTCAGAAATGCCAAAGCAGAACTTTGTGGTGAACGTCGATTAGGACTCATCAAATATGTGATGTCTCTCATGAATGGCGCCAGACTTGGTATCGTTGCACAATCAGTCGGCATCAGCCAGGCAGCTTACAACGAAGCGCTTGCCTACGCCAAAGACCGTGTACAATTTGGCAAGGCCATTATCGAGTTCCCTGCCGTCTATCAACTGCTCGGCCTAATGAAAGCCAAGCTGGATGCATCCCGTACCCTGTTGTATGAAACAGCCCGGTATGTTGACCTGTACAAGACCCTCGGACAGATTTCAGAAGAACGAAAACTGGAACCTGCCGAACGCGAAGAAATGAAAAAATATCAAAAGCTGGCTGATGCCTGTACTCCAGTTGCAAAAGGACTTTCCAGTGAATTTTGCAACCAGAATGCCTACGATTCCATTCAAATCCATGGAGGGTCAGGTTTCATGAAAGATTATGCCTGCGAACGTATTTACCGCGATGCGCGTATTACTTCCATCTATGAAGGGACAACCCAATTACAGGTTGTTGCAGCCATTCGCCACGTCACCACAGGTACTTATCTGAAGATGATGCGTGATTACGAAACAGCTGCGACCGCTCCCGAACTGGTTGGTTTACGCGAAACACTGAAAGGATTGGCTGATACCTATGAAGCAACGGTTGCTGAAGTGAATGAACACAAAAACAGCGACTACATTGATTTTCAGGCACGCCGATTGGTTGAAATGGCTGGTTACATCATCATGTCGCATTTGTTGATCAACGATGCAACCCGTGACAAAATGTTCCGTGTTTCTGCTGAAATCTTCGTCCAATTCACCGAAGGAGAAATAGCCAAACACGCTGGTATTATCGCCGGTAGTAAACCGGACGATTTGACTAAGTATACAAAGTGTCTGCTTTCCAAGGCTTGACCTGCAGAAAGCAATACTGCGTTAATTTTACTGTGAAACTCACCTGTATGTTGTTCTGACCATTGGTCGGAACAAACAAGTGAGTTTCTTTTTTCTGTAATTTCCTTTTACACTTCAACAATGAAAAAATTAACCATCGGGAATCTACATATTGCTTTCCCAATTATTCAAGGCGGCATGGGTGTCGGCATCTCTCTTCATGGCTTGGCTGCTGCCGTTGCCAATCAGGGTGGCGTCGGAGTCATTTCCAGTGCCGGCCTAGGTTTACTGTATAAAAAATTATCTCCGGATTATCTGAAAGCCAGTATACTCGGTTTGAAAGAAGAGCTTAAGCTGGCACGCGAAAAGTCTCCGAAGGGCATTATTGGCGTCAATGTCATGGTGGCTATGTCCAATTATGCAGATATGGTCCGTACAGCCATTCATGAAAAAGCAGATATCGTCTTTTCAGGTGCTGGCCTTCCTTTGGATCTGCCTTCTTTCTGCGAAAAAGGCAGCAAAACCAAACTTGTCCCCATCGTTTCTTCCAGCCGTGCTGCGAAAATCATCATCGAGAAGTGGAAAGCCAATTTCAACTATGTACCAGATGCCATTGTTGTGGAAGGCCCCAAAGCTGGTGGGCACCTTGGTTTCAAAACGGAACAGATCTTTGATGAAGCTTATGCCATTGAAAAACTGATTCCTCAAGTCGTTGAGACTGTCAGGGAATATGAAGCACGTTATGGCAAAACCATTCCTGTCATAGCTGGTGGCGGTATTTATACGGGCGAGGATATGTACAATATCATGGCATTAGGAGCATCCGGCGTTCAGATGGGCACACGTTTCGTGACCACGGAAGAATGCGATGCCTCTCCTGTTTTTAAACAAACGTATCTGGATGCTGATGAAAAAGACATTGAAATCATCAAAAGCCCGGTTGGTATGCCTGGCAGAGCCATTTTTAATAAATTCCTTCAACGGGTGAAAGAAGGCAAACAACGGCCAATGCGCTGTCCAGTCCATTGTATCAAAACCTGTGATATCACAAAAAGCCCATACTGCATTATTTCTGCTTTGTACAGCGCCTTCAAAGGCAAGATGGAGTCCGGTTATGCCTTTTGTGGCAGTAACGCATTCAGAGCCAAAAAAATAGAAAAAGTTCAGGATATTTTTCAGGAACTTCGTGAAAAATACCATGAACTCGAATTAAAAAACCGCTTAAAAAAGCCTTCTATTTTGATTGGTTGATTAAATATTTTTGCTACTTTTGCGGCGTCGAACAAGAATTGTCCCGTTGTGTAATGGTAGCACTACAGATTCTGGTTCTGTCTGTCTGGGTTCGAATCCTAGCGGGACAACATAAAAAAGAAAGCGCTCTAAATTTCAACGATTTGGAGCGCTATTTTTATCCATATAAATGTACTTTATTTTATCCGTATATTGAACTCCTTGCTCAATCGTTTGTTTATTCTATAAGGTTTCAGGCATTGGTTAAGGTTGAAAAGGAATTTGTTGTCATGAAAACAATGATTGATAGTACGTATTTTGGAAGCATTACCATTTCCGGTAAGATTTACGAGCATGACGTCGTCATCGGTTTAGATGGACAGGTTAGGAAACGCATGAAAGAGCTTTCAAGAACGAAATACGGCACGTCACATATCGTTTCTTTCGAGGAAGCAAACGATTTGTTTGAAGCTGGGGCCAACCAACTGATTATCGGTACCGGACAAACTGGTTACGTAAAGCTATCCGAAGAGGCGGCTGACTATTTCAGAGACAACGAATGTTCTGTCTTGTTGTTTCCAACCCAACAAGCTATCGAAGCCTGGAATGCAGCGAAAGGTCCAGTGATAGGTTTGTTCCATGTTACCTGCTAATTAAATTCCACGAGCGCACTCTCCGCTGTTTACGTTAGCGGGCAACTAACTAAATTTCATTTATGAAATCAAAGATTCCTCGCAGCAAACCGCAAGGAATTTCAATAATGGAACCCCTTTTACCTACTGAAATTTTTTAGGCCTTGTTGTCGTTCCGAATTGGGAACTGTCACCATGACAGTCAATAGCGTCAGGCATATTTTTTGAATGTTAGCTACTGAATATCATATGTTTAACAACAAAAATGAAAGGAGGACAAAGTTATGTCACTGGTAAAATTCAAAAATCAGTATCCGAGTTTGTTTGACCGGTTTTTTGACGATGATTTCTTTGACTGGACGACTCGGAATTTTTCAAACACCAACACAACGCTTCCTTCCGTGAATATTAAGGAAGATAAAGAAGGGTTTGAAGTTGAAATGGCTGCACCAGGATTGGAAAAGGGTGATTTTAAAATCAATTTGGACCATGATGCCCTAACCATTTCATCTGAAAAAACAATTGACGAAGTGTCCAGAGATCCTGACCGTCGATTTACGCGAAAAGAATTCAGCTAT
>JAUZOU010000118.1 GCA_030706285.1 Bacteroidota bacterium | reverse complement strand
GGTGGCAACTTCCAGATATTTCTGGACAAAGCCGAACAACATTTCCAGCAAATTGGTCTGTCCCGGGAAAATTTTGGTAAGCTGGTTTTCGATCATTTCCTGAAAACCGAATCCTCTGGCTATGCCGATAATAATGGCAACAACCGGAACAACTGCCAGCAACGTCGTATAAGTCAATGCAGAGGCTCTGACGCTCAGCTTGTCTGATACATAACCTCTAACAGCAAGATATAATGTCCGCAACAGATTCAGCAGAATGTTTTTAATGCCTTTACTTTCATGCCGGGTGGCCCGCCAAAGATCTTTGGTGAAAAATAGCCAGAGTTCTGTTATCAATGATCCCAAGCCGGATGTCTTTCCCATAGCTGAAGCTGTTTCGTGGTTGAAACATAAAAAATAAAGCAGAGAGCCTGTAAGCCGGGTTCTGTACTCCCGAATGGGAGCGTCTGTCATTTATCTAGACTGCCGGTCACCCGGCAGTTCAAGCGACCTACCCCCCGGCATCGGACGAGCAGCCCTACATGCGCCGGTATACATGGTCTTGCAACCCATGAGATGTACTGACCCCCGATGTTGCCACCGGAGCGGTGGGCTCTTACCCCGCCTTTTCACCCTTACCCGTTTGCACGGGCGGTTATTTTCTGTTACATTGTCTTTGCCCTCACGAACAACTTCCCGTTAGGAAGCATGGTACTCTGTGTTGCCCGGACTTTCCTCTTTTTTACAAAAGCGGCAGACCGGCTCTCTGTTTGATACAAAAATACGGAATAAATGTCATATCTTCATATCATCGGGTCTAATTGTCATGTCATTCCGTTAAATTCATGTGAAGATGTCTTGCATAGCTGTTAACAGGCGTTAAGTGTTAAAATCGAATTGTTAATTGAGTTGAAAAAGTCAATTTTAGCTATTTTGGTAAACTTTTTGCTGATAATTTTACAGCAAAATTGCTGACAAAACTTTTCTGTAAGTTGCTGTCAGTCTAACTATACATCAAACTTAACTACTTTGAATATGAATCAGAAAAACGTAGTCAACTTGCTTGTTGGCCTTTTACTTGTTGCTGGAACCAGCACAGGCGTTTCGTACGCTACCGTGACCGCATCAGGAAATCACGGCGTTAACGCGGACACCCCGCAAAACAGTACTGTTCATTTGGTGAGTCAAACAGTTCCTTCAGGTATAGAAACGGACTTTACCGTTGCGGCTGAACACAGTGTCAATGCAGTGGTTAACATCACGTCCAAAACCATGCGCACCGTTCAGCAGCCGGTCGATATTTTTGAATATTTTTTCGGTAACAGAGGCGGACAGATGATGCCTCAGCAGCAACAACAGCCGCAGGTTGGCATTGGATCCGGCGTGATTATTTCACAGGACGGGTACATCATTACCAACAATCACGTTATTGAAGGCGCCGACGAGATTTCCGTCACCTTGAACGATAAAGCCAATTACTCAGCTAAAGTGGTCGGTGCAGATCCGAATACCGATATTGCCCTGATTAAGATTGATGCCAAAAACTTGCCGACCATCGAATTTGGAAATTCCGATAATCTGAAAGTCGGAGAGTGGGTACTGGCCGTCGGGAACCCTATGAATCTGACCTCAACCGTGACGGCAGGTATCGTCAGTGCTAAAGGTCGTAACCTTGGCATCATAGGCAGTGAGTCGAACGGACAATCCGGTAAATCCAACATGAGCATCGAATCATTTATTCAGACAGATGCAGCCGTCAATCCTGGAAACAGTGGAGGGGCTTTGGTCAACCTTCGTGGTGAACTGGTCGGTATCAATACGGCCATAATGTCTCAGACAGGTTCTTATACCGGTTACTCTTTTGCCATTCCGGTCAATATTGTCAAACGGGTTGTTGGTGACATCAAAGAGTTCGGATCGTTCCAGAGACCCTATCTCGGCGTGTCTATCAGAGATATTGATGCGGATTTCGCTAAACAGAAGAACATTTCAGTCAGTGACGGTGTTTATGTTATGTCGGTGGAAGATAAGAGCGGCGCCATGGAAGCTGGCATTAAAGAAGGCGATGTCATTGAATCCATCAACGGTGTTTCTATATCCAAAGCTTCAGCGTTGCAGGAACAGGTCAGCCGTTATCGTCCGGGCGACATTATTGCCGTCAAGGTAAAACGGGGAGAAAAGAATCTTGAGTTCAACGTCAAATTGCGTAACAAGCAAGGTGGTGTTGAGACCATCAAAAATCAAGGTGTCGAAGTGCTTGGAGCTGCCTTCAGCGAACTGACCGAGTCTCAGAAGAAAGAGTTGAATGTATCTTATGGTGTGAAGGTCAGTGGAGTAACAGATGGCAAATTGAAAGATGCAGGCGTTCGTAAAGGATTTGTTATCCTTAAAATTAATGATCAGAAGATTATGAACGTCTCACAGCTCGAGAGTGTTGTCAAGGATATCCAAAATGGTGCAGGGTTCGATGATAAAGGACTATTCATTGTGGGTATGTACCCGAACGGCAAAGTAACTTATTATGCAATAGATTTGAATCAATAAAATAAATCAGAGTTTCGTACGTTTTTAACTTAAAAATCGCTACTTTTGCGCTAATTTTCAAATTTCAGCATGAGACAGCTAAAAATCACCAAATCAATCACCAACCGGGAGAGTGCGTCGTTAGACAAATATCTGCAGGAAATTGGCCGTGAAGAACTGATCAAGGTCGATGAGGAGGTTGAGTTGGCTCAGCGCATTCGTCAGGGGGACCGTGCAGCTCTGGAAAAATTAACCCGTGCCAATTTACGTTTCGTCGTTTCGGTAGCCAAACAGTATCAAAATCAAGGATTAAGCCTTCCTGACCTGATTAACGAAGGCAATCTTGGACTGATCAAGGCAGCAGAAAAATTTGACGAAACCCGTGGGTTTAAATTTATTTCCTATGCTGTATGGTGGATCCGGCAATCCATTCTGCAAGCTTTGGCAGAGCAATCACGTATCGTGCGTCTTCCGTTGAACCAGGTTGGTTCACTGAACAAAATCACAAAGGCGTTCTCAAAATTCGAGCAAGAACACGAACGTAAGCCATCACCGGAAGAACTGGCAGAAGAACTGGATATCCCCGTTGACAAAATTGCCGACACCCTGAAAGTATCAGGCCGCCACATTTCGGTGGATGCTCCTTTCGTTGAGGGTGAAGACAATTCCCTTTTGGATGTGCTGGTCAATGATGACGCACCTCAGGCCGACCGTGTTTTGATGAACGAATCCCTTTCGCGCGAAATTGACCGCGCCCTGTCAACGTTGACAGAAAGAGAAAGTGATATCATCAAGATGTTTTTCGGACTGGGCGGTCAGGAAATGACCCTCGAAGAGATTGGCGATAAATTTGGATTGACGCGGGAACGTGTACGGCAGATCAAAGAAAAGGCCATACGCCGCTTACGTCAGAACTCTAGAAGTAAATTATTAAAAAGTTATCTTGGATGAGAATTCACGATGCTTCAAGTACAAAGAGCCACCGAAAGGTGGCTCTTTTTGTTACAGCTAAGCCGTAAAAGTTACTCCGATATAATCAGCTTTATGCTTTCCCTTTTTATAAAGCAACTTTGACTGTTTTACCAGCTGTATTGACTAGATAAATATGATTGGGTGGAAGGTTAATTCTAACCATGTTGCCTGTTGCTTTAATGATTTGGAGTAAACGTCCGGAGCAAGAATAAACAGAAATAGTATTTCCTAAATCTATTCCTGTTACTATTATCGCATCTTGATCTATATAGACCTTACTATTTTTCAATTGAGCTTGAGAAATAGTACTATATATTTTAAAAAATACCACAAATTCAATATTCTCCTTGATTCCAGTAGCGGTATAGGCATTGTTCGCAACGCTATCAGTGACATCAGTCCCGTTCATGGTCACCTTATCCACCACATATCCCTCATCCGGTGTAATCGTTAAGGTGATGGAGTCCCCGTAATCCACGCTCTGACAGCTGAGGATAGCGTGACCTCCTTCTCCCGCCGAAACGGTTGTGGCCAAGACTATCTTCTTAAAGGTGACATTGAAAACTTGATTTTGGGTAACGGATGGAATGATATATGAATTGTTACTAATAGTTGAAGTAATATCATTACCATTTAATAAAACGGTGGAAAGTATATAACCCTCATTAGGTAAGAACATGATTGTTGCAGGCTTCCCTTCTTCAATAGTTGTTGATAGTTTATTGGTATCATTGATGGTTATGATTCCTCCTTCATTACAGTTTGTTGTAATAGTATGAATAACTACCCCTTGAGAATTAACTTCAATGATAGCTGAAAAATCTTTCCATTCTGCAGCCTTTGCGTAAGTCGAGTAAGCATTTTCCGGAATATAAAGCTTGCATATTGTTTTATTTACACTAGTAAAAACATCGCTTGAGATTGATGGAGGGGTGGCCATTTGGCAATGGATCTCCGTCAATCTTTTACATCCAGCAAATGCTTTATCACCTATAGAGGTAACGCCATTGGGTAAGGTTATAGAAGTCAACCCAGTGCAATAATAAAATGTATTATCACCTATAGAGGTCACACTATCAGGTATGGTTATAGAAGTCAATCCGGTGCAACGATAAAATGCACCAATCCCTATTGAGGTCACACTACTAGGTAAGGTTATAGAAGTCAAACCAGTGCAATTATAAAAAGTATTATCACCTATAGAGGTAACGCCATTGAGTAAGGTTATAGACGTCAATCCAGTGCAACCAATAAATGCATCATCACCTATAGAAGTAATACTACTTCCAATTGTTACGGAAGACAATCCTTTGCACCAAGAAAATAGATTATTAGGCAGCGTCTTTACGTTGTTGCCGATAGTTGCTGTTTTTAAAGACGATTGAAATGAAAAAACCTCACTCCCAATAGTCGTGCAATTAGTTGGGTTAAAGTTAAGCGTTGATATGCTGCAGCCATAAAATGCATTATCACCTATAGAGGTAACATCTTTGGGTATGGTTATAGAAGTCAATCCTGTACACTCATCGAATGCATTATGACCTATAGAGGTCACACAACTAGGCATAGTTATAGAAGTCAATCCTGTACACTCAAAGAATGCAAAATTACCTATTGAGGTGACACTATCAGGCATGGTTATAGAAGTCAATCCTGAACAACTGGAGAATGCAAAATCCCCAATAGTAGTCACACTACCAGGAATAGTTATAGAAGTCAATCCTGTGCAACGAGAAAATGTACTAGCCACTATAGAGGTAACGCCATTGGGTATAATTATAGAAGTCAATCCTGTGCAACCATAAAATGCATTATTACCTATAGAGGCCACACAACTAGGTATGGTTATAGAAGTCAATCCTGTACACAAAGAGAATGCATCATCACCTATAGAGGTCACACTATCAGGTATGGTTATAGAAGTCAATCCTTTGCATCCAGAAAATGTACTAACCTTTATGGTGGTAAGGCCACTGGGTAAAACTATTGAAGTCAATCCGGCGCACTTATAAAATGCATTAGCCCCAATTGCGGTAATACTATTAGGTATAGTTATAGCCGTCAATCCTGTGCAACCATTAAATGTACTACCCTCTATTGCTGTCACACTGCTGGGTATGATTATAGCCGTCAATCCGGTGCAACCACAAAAAGCACCACCCTCTATAGAGGTTACACTACTAGGTATGGTAATAGAGGTCAATCCGGTGCAACCATAAAAGGCACAACTTCCTATAGAGGTCACACTACTAGGTATGGTTATAGAAGTCAATCCGGTACACCCAAAAAATAGGTTATATGGTAGCCTCTTTACGTTATCGCCAATAGTTACTGTTTTTAATGATGATTGAAATGTAAAAGCATAATCCCCAATAGAAGTGCAATTAGTTGCGTTAAAGTTAAGTGTTGATATGCTGCAGCCATCAAATGCAGCATATCCTATAGAGGTCACACTACTGGGTATGGTTATAGAAGTCAATCCAGAGCAATAATAAAAGGCATAATCACCTATAGAGGTTACACTACCGGGTATGGTTACAGCAGTCAACTTGTTACAATAGCAGAACATATAACCCATTGAATTGGCTGAGGTGTAATAAGAATAAGAATCATTGGAATAATAAGCACTTCCGCCACTTACAATAGTAGCCCCGGATAAATCAAGTACAGAAAGCATTCCTGAAGTAGCTTGACATCTCACATTTCTTCCAGCCATTTCACGAATATAAAGAATATCCGTTCCGTTCAAATTTCCGGTAAGCGTTAAATTTGTAATTAGATTTTTCTGGCTTGGATCAATCAATGTACTCAAGGTACCAGCGGTATCAACGTTAAGTGTAACGGCAACCTCCTGAGCCTGCACGTTTATATTCTCTAAGAGAATAAATAGACTAACAATGAAAGCAACTGTTTTCCTTTGTATCATGGTACATTCAGATATAAATCAACAATAGCTTAGCAACATTCGCTACGAATATAGATTAAATAGTTGGAATATCAACAATATAATGCTTTCTGAATTTGCTGGCATTGGTTTGAATTAATCCTATCATACCTGACATTCCCAAAAAATACTTGTATTTTTGCGGTAAATGAAATAAATCGTACAAATGCAATTGAATAAACGGATTGTTTACATGATGGTAATGACAGGTTTGCTGATTTCCTCCAGCACAGAAATGAAAGCGATCAAAACCTCCTTGATCGAAAAACAGCCTATTACTGTTAAGAACGGCATCATGACGCCCGAAGTGATGTGGGGGATGGGCCGTGTGAGTGGGCTAAAGGTATCGCCAGATGGCAAAAGAGTGTTGTATGGCGTCCAGTATTACAGCATTCCGTTGAATAAAGGCAATCGTGACTTGTATGTCGTGCCTGTCGAAGGCGGGGCTGCAAAAAGGCTTACCCGCACCCCTTCCAGCGAAACGGAAGAGTCCTGGTCTGCCGACGGTTCGACCATCTATTTCTTGTCCTCCGAATCGGGCAGCAGCCAACTCTGGAAGATGGATAAGAATGGCAAAAAGCGGTGCCGGTTGACCAATTATGAAGGAGGCATCGATACGTACGCGTTTTCTCCGGATGGCACTAAATTGCTGTTCGTTTCGCAGGTACAATATGGGAAACGCGTTAAGGACATCTATCCTGATCTGCCCTTGTCAACGGGCAAAGTGATTGACGATCTTATGTACAAGCACTGGGACGAATGGGTGGAAACCATTCCGCATCCTTTTGTTGCTGATTTAACCAAAAAGGGGCTTACCAACGTCAAAGACCTGTTGGAGGGGCAACCGTACGAATCGCCGATGAAGCCCTGGGGCGGCATCGAACAACTGGCCTGGTCGCCGGATAGCAAATCCATCGCCTATACCTGCCGAAAGAAAAAAGGGATCGATTATGCGCTTTCTACCAATTCCGATATCTATCTGTATATTGTCTCAACCGGGGAAACTAAAAACCTGACCGAAGGCATGATGGGCTATGACCAGAACCCGGTTTTTTCACCGGATGGAAAATACATTGCGTTTGAAAGCATGGCTCGTGACGGGTATGAAGCCGACTTGAACCGCCTGTTTATTCATGATTTGGCCAAAGGTACCAACCGGTTTCTCAGTCAATCGCTCGACGGAGATGTCAGCAACATCCGCTGGACACCTGATTCACGTTCGCTATTTTTCCTGAGCAGCCAGGAGGCTGTCATTCAAGTTTATCGAACAGATCTGGCAACCGGGTCCGTCAAGCAGGTGACAAACGGACAATTTGACATCGAGCAAATCGCCCTGGCAGGCAATGCCTTGGTCGCTTTAAAACAGTCTATGGAACATCCGGATGACATTTACCGGATCAATCCGGCCGATGGTTCCATGTTGGCGTTGACCGATGAGAACAAAGCCATTTTCGATCAGCTGAAACCCATCAACGTAGAAAAGCGGATGATTCCGACGACCGACAATAAGCAAATGCTGACATGGGTTGTTTATCCGCCCGATTTTGATGCTTCCAAAAAATATCCGACCATTTTGTATTGCTCCGGAGGTCCTCAGGGGAATATCGGTCAGTTCTGGTCATACCGGTGGAATTTGAGGCTTATCGCGTCTCAGGGGTATATTGTGGTAGCCCCCAACCGCCGCGGTGCTTCCGGCCTCGGACAAGCCTGGAAAGAACAAATCAGCGGTGATTATACCGGACAGAACATGAACGATTATTTATCAGCCATCGATGAAATGGCCAAGGAACCGTTTGTCGACAAAGACAAATTGGGTTGTGTCGGTGCTTCCTATGGCGGCTATTCTGTTTACTGGCTGGCAGGTCATCACGAAAAACGATTCAAATGTTTTATTGCCCACAGCGGTATATTCAACTGTGAAGCTCAATACCTCGAAACAGAAGAACTTTGGTTTGAAAACTGGGATATGGGAGGCCCCTTCTGGGAAAAAGCCAATGCTGTTGCACAGCGCTCGTTTGCCGGTTCGCCCCACAAATTTGTGGACAAATGGGAT
>JAUZOU010000117.1 GCA_030706285.1 Bacteroidota bacterium | reverse complement strand
TCAGCAAGATTGGCTGTGTCAGCTAAATAAATCATGTTTTGTTCTGTTTTTTAATACGGTACAAAAGTAATTCAAAATCAACCAATTTCCTTGAAAAAAAACCTACCGGAGCGCATTATATTAAAGAATTGAGATTACCTTTAACACCATGTCCGTTATTTTCCCGATGTATCGTTTCTTTTTCCATAATAAACGAAATCTGCATCACTTAGTTAACCTATGCAAATTACCGTAAACAGAAAGAGCCTAAAGTTTCTTCCGGATTCTTCCAGAGTCATTGCCAGATACTTTTTTACAACAGATGAAAGAGCCATTAATGTTATTCTGATGGTGCTGCATCTGTCGGATGAAGAAGTCCGTACCGCTTTAACCAAAGTGCTGAGGGATTATTCACTCCGACACAGGAATATAACCAAGATTTTTGAAAAGCATTTCAACAACATCTCCCATTTATTCGCTCCTCTGAATATCCGAACGGAAAACCTCGATTATTCCAGAAAGATCCTGATTGGTTCTTATTTCACGATGGAATATTCCGTCGATGCGGCAGCCTTCTTTAATCCTTGCATTGTCGAACATCCGGATCAGACTCAGGTCGGTAAAGATGAAACCCGCGTGATTCTGAGTTTCAGAGCTACCGGAGAAGGTCATATTTCGTCCATCGTTTTCAGGACTGGTGTGCTGGATAGATACAGCAATCTGACTATTGAACCTGTCGGCAATATGCTGGAAGAGCCTGAATTGATACGCCGGCATATTTATGAGAAGAAAGCTTTCAAAAAGCAGCTGGAAGAAATCCGGAAAAAACACATCGAATTTAAACCTGAACAGATACTGGAAAAACTGAATGACACCTTCAATTACGATGAGTTGCATATGGTATTGGAGGAAGTCAGAAAGACTACCTACAGAACGCACGAAACGGACAAACTGTTGGATAAGGTCAACTTACTGGGCTCCTCAAATTATGAATTGGAATTTTCGATGGATGTTCATCTTTCGGAAAGGGTCATTTTTCCGGTTTCACAAAATGAAAGACATGGTATCGAGGATGCCCGTTTTGTTAAGTTTATGGATGAAAGCGGGAAAGCTATGTATTATGCCACATATACTGCCTTTAATGGCATTTCGACCGTGCCGAAGATGCTTGAGACGGATTATTTTTACCATTTTAATGTCATGCCGATAAGCGGAGATCTGGCTAAAAACAAGGGCATGGCATTGTTTCCCAGAAAAGTGAATGGCCGGTATGTCATGTTGTCCCGGTTGGATGGCTGCAATAATTACCTGGCTTATTCGGATAAAATTTCCTATTGGCATGAAGCCAAATTACTGCAGCAGCCCAGGTTCCCCTGGGAATTCGTTCAGATCGGGAACTGTGGCTCACCGATTGAAACCGAGGCTGGCTGGCTGGTCATCACACACGGAGTGGGGACTATGCGCGAATATGCCATCGGTGCCTCGTTATTCGACCTTCAGGATCCTGAAAAAGAAATCGGGCGGTTGGAATACCCGATCATTGTTCCGAATGCGGAAGAAAGGGAAGGTTATGTGCCGAATGTTGTCTATTCCTGCGGATGTATGATCCATAATAACGATTTGATCTTGCCCTATGCTATGGCTGATTATGCGTCGACCTATGCGACGATCAATGTTCAGGAATTGTTGAACGAACTGAAGAATTCCTGTCGCCCTTAATCTGTGCTATGATGCTCCTCATAGGCTCTTAATACCGCCAGATACGAAATCAGATAGGCAAGGGTGCTTTCAGCGCCCTGGTTGCGGTTCACTCCGTTTTGGTCGAACCCATCATAACAGCCTTTTGTCTCGAAATCATAAAGCGTCACTTTCAGGTCGTTTTCACCCAGAAACCATAAAAAAGAAGTGTACAATTTATTGAGATAACTTTTGTCTTTAGTTAGATGGAAGGCTTCATCGAACATCAACACCATGGACATGACATCAATGGGTTGTTGGGAAAAGAAGGACCTTTCTCCCCCTTTCTCATACCAGTGTTCATTCCCGATAATCGACAGGTGATGGTCCAGGAAGGTTAAATTTGTGAGAAAATTCATGGACTCGATGGCCGCTTCTCTGACCTTTTCATCATTCAGGATGCCGGCTGTATGCAACAACGCTAAGGGAAGGATGCCGTTGTCGTAGGCCAGGATCGGTTCGAACCATAACCAGTCAGGCGATTTGTTTTCTTTATAATGTGTCAACAGGATGGACGAAAGGTGCTTGAGTTTTTCAACCATATTGGCATCTGACGGGTTGCTTTTCAGATAAAGACAGATACCGATGATGGTGTTGGCAATACCTCTGATGGATTCTAGTTTGTCAAAATTGGGTGCAGCACTAAACAGCATTTTCTTTGCTGCCTGATAATACGCGTAATTAGGAGCATTGCCCAAGAGAAAGCCCAATGCCCAGATAGTGCGACCGAACGAGTCTTCAGAACCGATTTCATCCAGGTAATTCCGGTTGTAGCTCATGAAATTCCGGAACGTTCCATCCGGATTTTGCATGTAATGGATGTAACTGAGATAGATGCTGATCAATTCAAGAGTCCTGTTTTTTTTAATCTGACGGTAGTCCATCAGGGCCATCAGCAAAGCCCTGGCGTTATCATCCAGACAATAGCCCTTTATTCGGTCGGGTATGCCAAATTCGGCGTGCTGGATAATACCCGTGTCATCCGTCAGGCGGTTGACGTAGCTTAGCGTGAAGGTTGGCAGGATGAGCAGGTTAAAATCGATGTCGGTCTTTTCTACGATCTTGGGCTCTTTTGTCAAGGCTTCTTCCGCTATTTTCAGGTACTTACTGCCTGTTTTTGGCCATGTAATGCCCAGTCCATAGTCATACGCATGCTGCTTGATGGTTGCCAGCTTTTCCGGATTATCAAAGAGCTCCATTAACAAGACTGAAAGCCCTTCTGAATCCCCGAAACCGAACAGTTCTCCTCTGCCTTCGGATAGTAACTCTGCTGCATGCCAGTAAGGTGTGGAAAGTACAGCGCCACCGATACCGACAGCGTACGACAGGGTTCCGCTGGTGATTTGTGCTTCATTCAAATAGGGCGTGATATAGATATCGCAGGCATACAGATATTTGAACAGATCCGGCTCATCCAGGAATTTATTCAGAAACACCACGTTTTTTTCAAGATGGAGGTTTGAGACCAGTCGCATCAGATAAACACGGTATTCTTCTCCGGATTCAATCAGAATGTTCGGATGCGTCTTTCCCAAAATGATGTAAAGCGTTTCAGGGTATTTTTCGACGACGTTGGCCAATGCATTGATAACTGTTTCGATACCTTTGTTTCGTCCCACAAAGCCGAACGTCAGCAAGACTTTTCTATTTTCAAACTTGAAGGCTTTCCGGCATTCCTGTGGATCTAAATGAATGTCCGGAACGCCATGTTCGGCCAGCCTGATTTTTGATTTGGAGATCTTATAAATGTCGATCAGTAGTTCGATGGCCTTATTAGTCATCACTACGACCTTGTCTGCCACCCTGCATATTTCCTGCATGATGTATTTCTGGCTGTAGGAGGGACTTTTCAGGATGGTATGCAAGGTAACAATAAGTGGAATTTTCAACCGTTGCAGCAAGGGTAGTATGTATGAACCGTCACGTCCGCCGAAAATACCAAATTCGTGTTCGAGAATACAGACATCAGCACCACTCAGATTGATGTATTCGACGGCTTCCAGATAATCTTTCTGATGATCCTGCCGGATGATAAGCTTGACTTCTTCCGTGTATTCGTAATATAAGTCATGATCACTGATGGCAACGACGAATCCGGTATGGCCGTCTTTTTGACTTTCCTCAGTATTCAACATGGATTTATACAGGTTGTTCGTGAATGTTCCGATGCCACATTCACGGGGCGGATAGGTAGCGATGAAAGCAATTTTCATGGACTATGAATTTAGTTGTTCAGTTAATGGACTGTATCAAAATAATAGTGTCTCGATGATAATTGGAAGAAAGATGTTCCTGGCATCTTTGTTTCGTGAATTGACAGGAATAGATAAACCTCGATAGAACGATGTTAATCTGGCAATTCTAGTAAAATAAGTTCAATTGGCAAGAAATACAACCGCACAGGCATCATACTGTCTATGTCAGTCGATCAGGCAGAGGTAGGGACAACAAATACTGCCTTTAGTGAGTTTGGCGTAAATAAACTGTACGCTGTATTTGGGGAGCAAGAACAACTACAGCGTCACAGTCTCTAAAAATAAGAAAACATTCTATGAATGAATGTCCAGTTGAACGAGTGTTATTCAGATGCTTTGGCTGCACGCTTGGCTTCTTTGGCCGCTCTTTTCTCTTTCAGCGTCTTTTCGGGAGCCTTTTTCTCGTTCGTTTGTTTTTTGTCTTTACCTTTTGGCATAATTCAGCGTATTTTTAAACACACCCCTAAAGATAGGGAAAAACTGTGTCGAATGGCATACGTAAACTGTTAAAATATGTGCAAAAAATTATTGTTCGTACAGGTGTACACTGTATCGAGCCCCTGGCAGGAAATTGACCCCTTTCCAAGTAATCATCAGACAGATCAATGCCAGGACAAGCAACCAAAGGGTAAAACGTCGCGGCGCCGTTTCCCGTAGCCGGAGGTGTATGTAAAGTAGATAGCAGGAGGCCGTGATAAAGGCCCAGGTCTCTTTCAGATCCCAATTCCAGAAAGTGCCCCAGGATTCACCTGCCCAAACGGCACCAATCAGTAGACCAATCATGAACAAACCGAGTCCGATGTAAACCAGATTGTCTGTCAGTGAAACCAATTGTGCCGACTGCTGGTTTTTTCTGTATCGTATCAGTTGCTGTATGGCTGAAATGGTGGCAGCTGTCAGAAAGGAATAGGAGAGGATGTAAGCCGTCACATGCGGAACGAACCAACGACTTTGCAGGGCCGGCATCAGGCTTTTGGTATGTATTTCGGGCTTGAGAAGATTGATCAGCATGAACATGAACGCCATGAAAAGACTGAAGGTCAGTATCCAGTTGTATTTCCATTTGGAAAATAAGACAAGTCCGATACCAGACAGGAAAAGGCTGTACCAAAGCCGGGTTTCGCCCATCGTACGCATGGGTGGACGTCCGAGGCCGGACCATAACAGGCCGATGAAGGTTGCGAAGATCAGGCATCCGGCGAGCGTCAGGCTGACCGGCAACCATTTCCGTTTGCAGATGTACAGAGAAACAACAGCCAGCAGCCAACAGCCTAAGGTTGGCAAGGCAAACGCATCAAAATTGGTCCAATCTGTCATCGTTTTTCCTCCTTTGTCTTTTTCTTTCCTTCCAGCAATAAGCAAACGGATCCAAGGAAAAACAACAAGATGCCAGCATAGACACCAGGTAACCAGGGATCGTATACCAGTTGAAAACGGCTGTAAGTCGAATCCTTGCCATGTTTGGCGTCATAGCCGTATTGATAGATCATCCAGTTGTCTGAGCGCAAGGGGCTGTTGACGTTCAACCGGGCCTTGACCTGCTTTCCATCCGGGTTGAAAATGATGACGTCTGAACGGTATAATTTGGGCTCTGGCACTGACATCATCAAGTTTAGCGTATCATTCAACGAGAGGTTCCGTTGTGGCTGAGCATAATTTCCGCAGCAAATCCAGCCGGTTTTCGACACACTCCCGGATTTGTTTTCCAACTGGACCAAGACAGCCGGGCATGCGCCAGTGACCTCTTGTGGAGAGTATGTCCCGTTATCGGAAGGAACGGCATGGCCAATATACCTCATCAGCCGGATATGCCAACCGGCCAGATTGCCGGTCGTGTGCAGGGTATCCACTTCCCAGAACCGGGCTCTTCCATCAGCAGCAGGTTCACCGGTCCGCGGATCAGTCAACATCAACTTCGGAAGATATGCCTCTAACCCGAAATCAATCAGTTTGATGGAAAGGGGGAGCTGTCGGATGCCTTCCTGTTCGTTATAGGCATGGTTTTCAGTGGCTCCTTTTTCGACTTGCATGATATAACTATGTCTGTCGGATGCTCCGAGGCCAATGGCAATGAGCAGCAACAGCAATCCCAGATGATTCAGGTAAAAGGCGTAATGCCTCCAGGAAAAACGGATGAGACGGCGGGCAATGACACAGCTGAGGTTGATCAGGATAAAGCTGTATAGCAAGATGAATGGCCAGGAATGGGTGACAGCATCGAATCCGAAGATTGAGCTTTCTTCCATGGCAGACGTGGCCTGCGGAACAAGCCCGAGAACAAGCGTGTAAAGTAGTATGGCACCGATGTTGCAGGCACTCAATGGAATACCTGAGAACCATTGAAAGAGCCGGCTTTGGGGCCGGAGTGAAAGAAAAACAACGATAACCAACAGCGCAATCAATAAATACATGTTAACTGGAAACCGGAGCAGGCACCTGTTGAAACTGCCAAAAGCCAATTGCAGCAGGAACCCTGTAAGCAGTAATGAGGCTACACTGATGAGGCTCGTTTTGAAGGGCCTGTTTTGGGGACTGTCTGATGATTTCATGCTGCAAAATTAAATTGTTTTTCTTCATATGACAGCATGCTTTTCAGTTTTTTGAAAATGACGTAAATTTGACAAAAATGGCCATGGAACCGATCTTATTGGTGATGAACTTTGCACAGGTGAATGAGCAGGAGCATAATCTGACGAATAAGGACATTTCGACCATTACCCTGATAGGCAACCCAGTTTGTTTGAGAATTTACTATCTTGCGGTTGTTGGGTCAAAGAAGTGCTGGCTCCCAATCCTTATGTCAGGCAGGTGTGCATCGTTGGTGCATCTTGTTTGCGGAGAATGTGCGACGGCACTCAGCTTTTTTTGATCAACAAAAATACGAAGTCCTGAACAATATTGCCAATAAAGAACTGGCACGGTTGTTTATCAAAGGATAGGTAAATGATAGATTATGAAACGAATCTTGCTTTTCTTTGGCCTTTTGGCCCTTGGTTTGACAGTCTATGCTCAGGTGAGACCTTCGCATGCAGCTTTCCCTGACGGACGAAGGCAGGCTGCTCCAGCCTTTAAAATGGACAGCCTGAGAAATGGTGAGCACGCTCATCAAGGGCCTCCGCCTCCTCCAAAACCTAGACGGTTTTTTCACGAATCGGATACACTGACCCTTAGCGATTACATAATCAGTATAGCACGGATTAATGATCAACTGAACACCATCAGGGACAGTGCACAACTTGGGTATGAGATTGATCATCTTCAGGATGATATCAGTGAGATGACTCAGGAAATTAAACTTTTCCGTCAAAATACCAGAGGCCGGCATACGGCGATCAGTATCAAGAATCTTTATCTGTATCAAAGTTTTGTCAGTAACCTTAAAGATGAAAACGATCAGGTTCGTTCACGGGTCAATGCGTTGTATAACAGATCGTACAAAGCAAAGCTTCAACTTCGGCGAACGTTGGACGATTCGATTTTCCGGGCTATCTATGTCAACAGGACAGCTGTTATCAATCTGGATTCGAAGTTGGGCCGCGTAGAACGTAAATGGAAACGGACTGACAGTATCGTGAAAGGGAGCCTGGACACATTGGATGTCTTGAAGGCAACAGTAGCAGACAATTCGATGAAATTGTCCGACATGCTCAATATTATTGGGAAACGGCTTAACAGAGCAAAACCTCAACTTTTTGGTCCGGAGATCAGTTGTCTCTGGCATTTTCAACCAACGCAACCACTTGCCAGAGATTCGTCAAAGTCGATGAACCTCTGGAAGAGCGAACAGAAGGCCATTGGTTTTTATTTCAGACAAACATCCGGAAAAAGAAGCATTGTTGTTTTTGTCGGCCTGCTGCTCTACCTGTGGCTTTTCTTTAAGCGAAAGTTACTGAAGAAGATCAAGTCAACACCTGAAACCTGGCATTTCCTGAATTTGCGTTACCTGAACACCAGTCCGGTGGTGTCTTTGCTTGTGGCTATCCTGAGTCTGATGCCGTTTTTTGATGCGTATGCGCCAACATCCTATATGGCCATGGTCTTTATTGTTTTGCTGGTAGCCGTGACAATTTTGTTTCGCCGGCAAAGCGAACCCCGGTTTTTCTCGTACTGGTATGGGCTTGTTGGTTTGCTCATCGTTGATACGGTAACGTACCTGGTCATCGAACCGGCTACGCTGCCCCGGTTGTGGATGTTGGCTGTACATGCCGCTATAATTGTAACAGCCATACGATTCTACAAAAAAATCAGTGTTCAGGAGCCCTATTCCAAATGGGTTAGACCGGCCATCGTCACTGGTATTGTACTGACGGGACTGGCCGTCATCGCCAATTTGTTCGGGCGATTCTCGTTGGCAGGCATATTGGGGCTTTCAGGCATTTTTGCCATAACCCAGGCCTTGACATTACCCATCTTTATCGATACCATTCTGGAAATTGTTCTGGTGCAGTTAGTCAGCGGCCGTTTGAAAAAAGGGGTTGACAAGCCGTTTGACAGTTCCGCCGT
>JAUZOU010000116.1 GCA_030706285.1 Bacteroidota bacterium | reverse complement strand
GATGAAAAACGTTAAGAAAACCGGGGGGGAGAGAGGCGCCCGGAATTTTCGTCTTCCGAGGAGCGAAGCGACGCTTCGAAAATTCAGCCGAACGATACCCGGTTTTTAGTTTTTCGAATCGGAGCAAGTAGCATGTCCGGGCTAGCGGAACGGCGACTTAAAGCAACTGCCTGATCAACACCTTTCCCATAGTACAAAAGCAAACCCCTACCAGTCAAAAGACTGAAAGGGGTCTAACGTAGCGAGGCTGGGGATTGAACCCAGGACCTCATGATTATGAATCATGCGCTCTAACCAGCTGAGCTATCTCGCCATTTTCAAAAAGCGCGACAAAGATACTATTTTTCGGCATATGCACAAACCAGGGCAGCCGTTTTTTTGCAAAAAAGCATCAGCCCTTATAAAAAAACAAGAGACAACATACAGATAATTTGAAATATTTGCCGTATTTTGGGCAAAAATCAAGTCATGACCAGAGAACTATTTCAGATCGAATACGTGTTGAACAATAGCTCTGCTGCCATCTTGTGGAAACTGATCAGTACAGCTTCCGGTTTATCGGAATGGTTTGCAGACAATGTGGAAGAAAAAGAGGATATTCTGACCTTTCAATGGGGAGACAGCAAACAAGAAGCAGAACGGATTTCTATTAATCATGGGGTTTCAGTCAGGTATCATTGGTGTGATGATCCGGATATTTACTATTTTGAACTAAGCATAGACACGTCGGAAATAACAGGCGGTATTGTTTTACGAGTGACCGATTTTGCCGAATCTTCAGACCGTAACAGCAGCATTGAGCTTTGGAATTCACAAATAGAGGTGCTTATGAGGCGGACAGGCATGTAAAAAAAGCTAACGACCATGAGTTTTTAGGTTTTTTAGACTAATTTTGCCGGTTCAAAAGTAGTATCCATGTTTCGCGTCAAAAGGCTTCATACATTTGTCCTGGAGAGTTTCCTCCCCGTTTTCTTCATGACCTTCATGATCAGCAACTTCATACTCGTTATGCAGTTGTTGTGGAGACACATCGATCAACTTGTCGGTAAAGGTATTGAGCTAAGCGTTTTTGGCGAGTTCTACTGGTATGCAGCACTATCCCTCGTCCCCATGTCTTTGCCGCTGGCTGTCCTCCTTGCTTCATTGATGACTTTCGGAAACTTTGGTGAAAAGCTGGAATTGCTTTCGATGAAGGCGGCCGGCATCTCGCTGTTCAACATCATGAAGCCATTAATTGTGCTGATGGTATTCATCTGCGTCGGAGCTTTTTATTTTCAGGACAAGGTCATGCCGGATGTTCAAGTCAAACTGACATCGCTCCTGATCTCTTTTAAACAGAAATCCCCTGAACTTTCAATACCCGAAGGTGCCTTCGATTCAGAAATCAATGGTGTGACCATTTATGTCAAGAAAAAAAACCTCGAAAAAAACCTGATGGAAGATCTGATGATCTATGATTTTTCACAAGGGTATGACAACACCGCTGTAACGTTGGCAAAATATGGCAAACTCCGGTTTACCCAAGATAAGAAATACCTCGTCTTTACACTGTACAATGGAGAAGGATTCAGCAATTTTGCCAATCAGCAATCCGTATCGGCAGGCATTCCGTATCGAAGGGAAACATTCCGGAAAAAAGAAATGGTGCTCGACTTTGATGCCAATTTCAACCGGGTCAATGAAGCGGCCATTTCAGGCCTCTCGTTCAGCAAAGACACCAAGCATCTGAGAGTGATCATCGATTCGCTGGGCGGCATGCTAGACAGCCTTGACCGTAAAACGCAGGAAGAATACGTCATGACCAAATACCTTGGCCGTAACATGGAACGAGGGCACAAGCTGGCTGATTTGTCTTCGATCCCGCAAGTTTCTTCCGTCAAACCGTTTTATCCGAATGTCGACAGTTTGCTGAAATCAGAAAACAGAGATACCAGGTTGCAAACTGCGGAACGGGCCAAAAGAAGGGTCAATGAAATCAGATCCGACCTGGAATACAGGCAAATCGCCTATGCCAACGAAACGTATGAATACCGGCGAAGCAGCATTGAGTTCCATCGGAAGTTTACGTTGTCGTTTGCCTGTTTGATTTTCTTTTTCATCGGGGCCCCACTTGGTGCCATTATCCGTAAGGGTGGTCTAGGTATGCCGGCCGTTGTTTCCGTATTTCTGTTCATTTTCTATTATATGGTTGACATTACTGGTTACAAATTTGCCAGAGACGGTGTCTGGAATCCGGTATTGGGTGGATGGTTAAGTTCTGCAGCCTTGTTGCCGCTCGGCCTGTTCCTCACCTATAAATCGGCTAACGATTCAGCGATCATGAACTCCGACGCTTACGCCATGTTCATCAAGACCTGGCTGAACCCGAAATGGCTGTTCCGGAAGCTACTGGGCAAACAGCTGCCAACTATTGAAAACTATCATGATTATCAATCTCAAGACGATTAGTTATGGAAATTAAATTGAGCAACATAGAAGAAACCATCGAGGAAATAGCCAACGGTGGCATTGTGATTGTTGTAGACGATGAAGACCGTGAAAACGAAGGAGACTTCATCACATCAGCCGAACTGATAACCCCTGAAAAGGTCAATTTTATGATCACACAGGGCCGTGGCGTCCTTTGCGCGCCGATTACCGAAGAACGTTGCGATGAGCTGGAACTGGACCGTCAAGTGTCCAACAATACATCCCTGCTTGGCACCCCATTCACGGTAACGGTCGATTACTTGCTGGATGGTTGCACCACCGGCGTTTCGGCCAGAGACAGAGCTGCCACCATCCGGGCATTGGCCAATCCGGACACCAAACCGGCTGAACTGGGCCGTCCGGGACACATCAGTCCTCTATATGCCAGAGACAAAGGCGTCTTGCGCAGGGCCGGCCATACGGAAGCGTCTATCGATTTGTGCCGGTTGGCAGGGTTACGTCCGGCTGCCGCGTTGATTGAAGTCATGAATGAAGATGGCACCATGGCCAGAATGCCCCAGTTGATGGAGATTGCCAGCAAATTCAATTTAAAGATCACCACCATCAAGGATTTGATTGCCTACCGATTGAACATCGAATCGCTTGTCGAAATGGGGCCCGAAGTCCAGATGCCAACCAAATACGGCTATTTCCGGCTGATTCCGTTTTTGCAGACAGCGACAGGCCTGGAACACATCGCGCTGGTAAAAGGAACCTGGGAACCTGATGAGCCCATCCTCGTTCGCGTGCATTCCAGTTGCATGACTGGGGATACGTTTGGCTCCTTGCGCTGTGAATGCGGAGAACAGCTCCACAAAGCCATGGAAACGATTGAAAAAGAAGGCCGGGGCGTATTGGTCTATATGAATCAGGAAGGCCGGGGCATCGGGCTCATGAACAAAATCAAAGCATACAAACTTCAGGAACAGGGATTAGACACCATTGATGCGAACCTTCACCTTGGTTTTAACGCCGATGAGCGGGATTATGGTGTCGGAGCTCAGATTTTACGTAAAATTGGGGTTCGTAAAATGCGTCTGATGACCAACAATCCGGTCAAACGCATCGGCCTTGAGTCTTACGGCCTGACCATCACGGAGAACGTACCGCTTGAGATTCCGACAAATCCATACAACGAAAAATACATGCGCACTAAAAAAGAACGCATGGGACATACGCTAAAAAGTATTTTATAATTCAAATCCTCGCACCATGAGCTTAAAAAAATTGTTCACATTGGCATGCGCCATGCTGTTCCTAACCGGAGGGATGGTTCATGCCAATCCACCCAAAAAGGAGAAGGATTTTTTATCCACTATCTTTAAGAATGACCCAGCCTACCTGTTCTGCTATTTCACAGGCAATGGTGAAGACGGGCTTCACCTGATGTACAGTTACGATGGGCTGATCTGGAAAACGTTGAACAATGGAAATGCCCTGCTTAAACCGACAGTAGGGAAAGCCAAGCTGATGCGGGATCCAAGCATTGTCAGAGATTCAAAAGGCGTCTTCCACATGGTCTGGACCACAGGATGGACAGAAAACAACATCGGCTACGCTTCTTCAAAAGACCTCATTCATTGGTCCGAGCAAAAAGAGTTGCCGGTCATGGCAAATGAGCCGAATGTCCGCAATACCTGGGCGCCTGAACTTTTTTATAAAAAGTCGACAAAAACCTTCTTTATCATTTGGGCCTCGACCATACCAGGCCGTTTCCCTCAAACAGCCGGAAACGATTCAGCCTATAATCACCGGTTGTATTATACCACGACAAAAGATTTTGTCAAGTTCTCAAAGACAAAACTGTTCTACGATCCAGGCTTCAGCGTGATCGATGCCTTTATCCTGAAACAAAAATGCACCTATTACATGTTCCTGAAAAACGAGAACGAAAACCCTGTTGAAAAGAACATCCGGGTCGTAGCCTCCAAACGAATCAGGAAATTTCCTGTCAAAGTTTCAGAACCATTGACCGGCCAGGAATGGGCAGAAGGACCTACCGCCATCAAAATCGGGAAATACGTTTATTTGTATTGGGATAAATACCGTAACAAACGATACGGGGCCATGCGATGCCGCAGCCTGAAAGAAGCCAAATGGGAAAACATCAACGACCTTGTCCGGTTTCCAGCTGGTGTGAGACATGGTACGGCCTTCAAAGTCAACGATGACATCATCCATGGATTGGAAGTGCTTGGCCAGAATCCGGAGTAATAACAAATTGCAACCACATCCCGTATTTTCAGTTACAGATTGACATAAACCGGCTTTTTTTATATTTTTACACGTGAAAAATCCATTAAAACTATGAATTCAGTTTCTGAACGATTGGCCAGCCTATCGCCCTCTGAGACGCTTGCCATGTCTCAAAAAAGTAATGAGCTTAAAGCGAAGGGCATCGATGTTATTAACATGAGTGTCGGAGAACCCGATTTCTTCACACCAGACCACATTAAGGCAGCTGCAAAAAAAGCCATTGAAGATAATTTTTCCTTCTACTCTCCGGTTCCAGGTTATCCGGCCCTACGAAAAGCCATTGTTGAAAAGCTGAAACGCGAGAACGGGCTGGAGTACAAGCCGGAACAAATTGTCTGTTCAAACGGAGCCAAGCAATCTGTCTGCAATGCCTTACTTGCCATTGTCGATAAAGGAGACGAGGTCATCGTACCTGCTCCTTACTGGGTTAGCTATGTGGAAATGGTCAAACTGGCTGAAGGCAAGAATGTCATCATCAGTGCCGGCATTGATCAGGATTTTAAGATTACCCCGGCTCAGTTGGAAGCAGCTATTACACCAAAGACGAAAGCTTTGATTCTTTGCTCTCCTTCGAATCCTACCGGCAGTGTGTATAGTAAAGAAGAATTGAAGGGACTGGCTGAGGTTTTGGCCAAGCATCCGAATGTCATCATCCTTTCCGACGAAATATACGAACACATCAATTATGTCGGCAAACACACCAGCATGGCTGAATTTGAAGAGATCCGCGACCGGGTTGTCATCATTAACGGTGTTTCGAAAGCTTATGCCATGACAGGCTGGCGTATCGGCTGGATTGCCGCTCCTCAATGGATCGCCTCTGCCTGCAGTAAACTGCAGGGTCAGTATACATCCGGACCATGTTCTGTTTCCCAGAAAGCAGCTGAAGCAGCTTACACGGGCAACCAGCAGCCTGTCGAGGATATGCGGGCAGCCTTTAAACGCCGCCGGGATCTGATCGTCAGCCTGGCTAAAGAAATCCCGGGATTTAAGACAGCCACTCCGGAAGGCGCCTTCTACATTTTTCCGGAATGCAACGCCTATTTTGGAACAGCTCATGCCGGCAGAAAGATCAACAATGCCGCCGATCTGGCCATGTATCTGCTTGAAGAGGGGCATGTTGCTTCCGTAGGTGGTGCCGCATTCGGCGCACCAAATTGTCTGAGGTTTTCCTATGCCACTTCTGATGAAAACATCATTGAAGCCATGAAACGAGTGAAAGAGACCCTGGCCAAATTGAGCTAGCCCTATCGGCTTACAACCAAACTCAAAGAGGGCGCCTCAGACTTTTGAGACGTCCTCTTTATTCATTTTTTAGGTTGCATCTTACCTTTCAACAAGCGCATGACGGTATCATTTTGTACCAACCGTTTCGTTTCAGTGTACCCAAGGTTAAAAATCCTCTTGTAATCCAGCACATCGGCGCCACTGTACTGATTCATATCGGCCGGTTCAATGACATAATCGCACATTTTTTTCGCATATCGGGTATTGTTGCGAAAGATAAATTTATAGGAACGTAAGGCAATGTCAGAAATGGTTTTTTCATAAGAGCTGTTTTTCATTGGACCGGTGCTGACGCCTAGCAGGACTTTACAGTCTTTCCGGATGGCAAAAGCAGGCAGATTCTGTAGCACGCCTCCGTCCACGTAATTGACACCATCTATGGTATAGGGGGTAAACAAGATGGGCACAGAACAAGAGGCAACCAACGCATCGACCAGATTGCCTTTGTCAAAGACGACACTTTGCCCTTTATCCAGATCGGTGGCCACGACTCGTAACGGAATAGCCAGTTCTTCGAATGTTTTTGCCCTCAACACCGTATCCAGGAACGCTTTAAATCCATCCATACTGAAAAAGCCACCGTCAGAAAAGCCAAACCGGATATAATTCCGGTATCTGGCATGTTGAAACAATCCTATTATTGAATCAGGACTATAACCGTCAGCATAGAGGGCAGCCACAACAGCTCCGGCACTGACACCGGCTAACACATCCGGCTTAATGCCATTCTCCTCCAATGCCTTCAACACACCTGCATGACAAAACCCTTTAGCACCTCCCCCGCTTAAAGCAATACCCAATTGATAGGGTGCATTCTTATCCGCTACCATGTCTATATATGGATTCATCGCTTCGGATCCGGAGGCTTGACCTGTTGGCGCCACATCCGAACGAGGTTCGATGATTTTTGGCCGATTCTGAATGACAACGATCGCCATCAAAAGGAACATCAGAATGTACAATTGTTTTTGATTCATCCGGCAGTTTTGAGGTTATACAAATATAACATTTTAACCAGAAGCACCCACTGAAAACGGCCAAAAAAAACAGCTAATGAGCCCTATTAGGCCGTTCTACCTGGAAGAAGTTACTTACAAATGGTTTTGACGATCGGAAGTATGATTTCATCGACGTTTTTACGGTTCAGGAAGGCAGACGAATAAGGCTTCCATATTTATTGGGAATAGCTATTCGTATCTGCAGAATAAAAGACAAACCGTCCTGTTGCAGACTGACGACAGTAGCCCCTTCTTTTGATCTGCTGACAACCGGTATTCAGACTGAATCAGTCGTTTTATCATCATTCTTCGCTACAAAAAATGTATTTTTGTCTGGTTTGTTTATGCTAAACTACGATCATCATGTTGCCAACTAAACTTGTAGAATGTGTTCCCAATTTCAGCGAAGGCAGGGACACCGCAAAAATGGAAAAAATCCTCGATTGCTTTCGTGGCAAAGCGGGTGTGAAACTCCTTGATTACAGCCATGACACCGATCATAACCGGATGGTCGTCACGATTGCCGGCCAACCTGAGCCTGTCCGTGATACAATGATTCAGGCGATCGGGACAGCGGTACAACTCATAGACCTCAACCATCATACCGGCGAACATCCAAGAATGGGCGCAGCCGATGTCGTTCCATTCATACCGATCAGCCATATGACCATGGACGAAGCGATCACACTCTCCAGGGAAGTCGGTCAGGAAGTGGCCAGGCAATTTGACTTGCCCGTATATTTATATGAGTCGGCTGCTACAGCCCCACATCGTGTTAACCTGGCTGAGGTCCGCAAAGGTGAGTTTGAAGGCTTGGCGGAAAAAATGGAAAATCCATTGTGGAAACCGGATTTTGGACCGGACAAACCACACCCGACAGCCGGAGCTTCCATCATCGGAGCGAGACATTTCCTGATTGCCTACAATATTAACCTGCACACGGACCGGTTGGATATAGCCAAAGCCATTGCCAAACGAATACGGCATTCCAGCGGAGGACTAAGGTACTGTAAAGCCTTGGGCGTAGCCCTGACTTCCCAATCCATGGTGCAGGTATCCATCAATCTGACCGATTTTAGCCGGACAAGTCTCTATCAGGTATTTGAAATGGTACGAATGGAAGCCGGGAGATATGGTGTTGAAATTGCCAACAGTGAACTGATCGGCATGATCCCGCTTCAGGCGTTAGCCGACACGGCCGCTTATTACCTCCGGTTTGAAGCGTTGTCCATAGACAAAGTACTGGAATATAAAATTTGGGAATAGTCTCAAATGGAGAGCAGTCAAATCATTGCGCTGATCATTTTTTGCCTCACCTACCTGGGCATTATTTTTACCCGGTTACCTGGCGTCAACATCGACAGGCCATCCGCGGCCTTCTGTGGAGCTATCGCCATGGTGCTGTTCGGCGTGCTGACACCCGGCGAAGCGGTGGCCGCCATCGATACCAACACCATTTTTCTATTGCTTGGCATGATGATCATCATCGCGACGTTGCAGCT
>JAUZOU010000115.1 GCA_030706285.1 Bacteroidota bacterium | reverse complement strand
CCAGGGAGTATTTTCAATAACTGTTTATGAAGATTGTTGCCGACATAGAGATCCCTTTTTTAAAAGGTTTGCTGGAACCTGTTGCAGAAGTTGTTTACTTACCTGGCAGGGATATTTGTAATAAAGATTTGCTGGATGCAGACGCACTGATTGTAAGAACGCGGACTATTTGTAACAGCGACTTGCTTGAAGGAACCAACGTAAGGTTTATCGGTACGGCCACCATCGGTTATGACCATATTGACCAGGATTATTGCGAAGCCAAGAACATCACCTGGGTAAGCGCTCCTGGTTGTAATTCCCGTGCAGTGGCACAATATGTCACTTCTTCCCTGCTCGTCCTGGCTGATAAATACGGATTCAAACTAGCTGATAAAACGCTTGGGATTATTGGAGCCGGTCAGGTAGGGCAGAAAGTTGAGCGGAGTGCCAGATTGCTGGGTATGAACATCTTGCTCAACGACCCTCCAAGGGCCAGAAACGAAGGAGAAAAGAATTTCAATTCACTGGATCGCCTCCTGAAAGAATGTGACATCATCACGCTTCATACGACTCTTGAAAAAGAAGGGCCGGACAAAACCTATCATTTGCTGGATGCTTCTTTTTTTGCTAGACTGACTAAACCGATCTTTCTGATTAATTCGTCAAGAGGCGGTGTCATTGATACCCATGCCCTGAAACAAGCCATTCAGGAGGGCAAAGTCATTGATTGTGTGCTTGACTGTTGGGAAAATGAACCTGATATCGATCAGGAGCTGCTTGAAAAATGCCTGGTCACAACACCTCACATAGCCGGTTATTCTTCAGATGGAAAAGCCAATGCGACAAAAGCCGTATTGGAACAACTTAACAGATTTTTTCAGCTGAATTTGCCGCGAATCGTTCCGGAATTGCCTATACCGGATGCTCCCATTCTGAAAATTCCAAGAAACAGCCCGGATAAAATTGCCTCAGCCTTGTTACACACCTATAATCCTTTGAATGACACGAAGATGCTAAAAAAGAATCCTAAGTCATTTGATCAATTACGGGCTAATTACGAACTGCGAAGAGAATACAAGGCATTCAGGCTGCTGAATCTCCCTGACAAGGACGCCGATTTGATGAGAGCATTCGGATTCCAGTTGCCTGTCCATCCGGCGGACAAGCAAGTAAACGAATAAGGAACGCCATTCAGAACACCTTTTTCAGTGTTTCATCAATTACCCTCGGATAGTGCTCGTATTCCAGAAGATGGATTCTGGCAGCCAACACATCGGGTGTATCGTCCGGCAGGACAGGGCAGGTTGCCTGATAAACCATGGCACCTTCATCATACTGTTCATTGATCAGATGGATGGTAATGCCTGATTCCTTTTCACCTGCGTGGATGACAGCTTCATGGACCCGGTTGCCGTACATGCCTTTGCCACCATGTTTCGGCAGCAATGCCGGATGAATATTCAGAATGCGACCCGGGAAAGAACGGATAACCTCAGCGGGAACTTTGAGTAGAAAACCGGCCAATACGATAAAATCGATCTTGTGTTCGGTCAATACAGCCAATAACGAATCAGGATGCTCCAGGGTCTCCTTAGCCATGACCACCGATGGAACACCAAGTTTTTCTGCCCTCTTTAAAACAAACGCATCTGGCTTATTGGAAATAATAAGCGAAATTAGCACATCTTTCCTTCCTGAAAAGTATCGGACAATATTTTCAGCATTTGTGCCTGAACCAGAGGCAAGTAAAGCGATCCTTATGATTGGCATAAACGTTAGTCTTAGGCGAATTTTTGCACATTTTTCGTCGCTATGTGCAAAATAAATGCAGTTTCTCGGATAAAAATTAGTGAAAATCCAATTTTCTTCGTTTCTTTGCACCGCAAAATTACAAAGTATTTTCATTTATTAACCTAAAAAAATAACCGTTATGTCTGATGTAGCAGCCAGAGTAAAGGCAATTATCGTTGACAAATTAGGAGTTGAAGAATCTGAAGTAACTCCAGAAGCAAGTTTCACAAACGATCTTGGAGCCGATTCTCTTGACACCGTTGAATTAATCATGGAATTCGAAAAAGAATTCGGAATCTCCATTCCTGACGACCAGGCTGAAAAAATTTCTACCGTCGGAGATGCTATTTCCTTCATTGAAGGTAAAAACGAAGAAGCATAATCCACAACTTTTAAACGAAGTATGGAGTTAAAAAGAGTAGTTGTAACAGGTCTTGGCGCTATTACCCCCCTGGGCAACACAGTCCCGGAAACTTGGGATTCTTTACTCAAGGGAGTAAGTGGAGCAGGACCTATTACGCGCTTTGATGCGTCAAAGTTTAAAACCAGATTCGCCTGCGAAGTCAAGAACTACGATCCAAACAACTATTTTGATAAAAAAGAGGCTCGTAAATACGACCTGTTTGCTCAGTTTGCTCTCATTGCCGCCAAAGAGGCCATTGAAGATGCGGCTCTTGACACTCAAAAGGAGAATCTCGATCGGATTGGGGTTATCTGGGGTGCCGGAATTGGTGGCATTGGAACATTCGAACACGAAGTAGTTGAATTCGCTGAAGGAGATGGAACGCCAAGATTCAATCCATTCTTCATCCCCAAAATGATTTCAGACCTTTCTGCCGGACACATCTCAATCTTGTACGGTTTCAGAGGCCCGAATTATTGTACGGTTGCCGCTTGTGCTTCATCAACGAACGCCATTGCTGATGCATTCAATCTGATCCGTTTAGGTAAGGCTGATGCATTTGTATGCGGTGGTTCAGAAGCAGCGATCACACCAGCCGGTGTTGGAGGGTTCAATGCCATGCACGCCCTTTCTACCCGGAATGAAGACTACGCAACAGCTTCCCGCCCCTTCAGTAAAAGCCGTGACGGATTTGTCATCGCAGAAGGTGGCGCCTGCCTGATACTTGAAGAATTGGATCATGCATTGGCCCGTGGGGCAAAAATCTATGCAGAAGTTGCCGGTGTTGGCCTTTCTGCTGATGCTTACCACATGACAGCACCGCAACCGGAAGGACTCGGAGCTACCGCAGTGATGAAAAATACACTGGAGGATGCCGGCATGAAGCCTGAAGACATTGACTACATCAATGTTCACGGTACCTCAACTGGTTTAGGCGATTTGGCTGAAGTGAAAGCCATCAAGAATGTCTTCGGAGAACATGCCTATGACCTGAATATCAGCTCTACCAAATCTCAGACCGGGCATTTACTCGGTGCTGCCGGAGCCATTGAAGCCATAGTCGGTGTCCTGTCTGTTGTGAATGACATCGTTCCTGCCACCATTAATTTTACGGAAGGTGACGAAGACCCTGAAATCGATTATAAGTTGAATTTCACGTTCAATAAAGCACAGAAACGTTTAGTGAGGGCAACGTTGTCCAACACATTCGGCTTTGGCGGACACAATGCCAGCGTAATCGTTAAAAAATGGCAGGCAAATTCCTGATCCAGGATAGTTTATTACGAATGAGGCTCCTGACTGCTAAGCAGAAGGAGCCTTATTTGTTGTTTTATCATCTCCTCGGATTTTATCCACGCCACATCGAATTGTATGAACTTGCGTTACGGCATAAATCTTCTTCCGTCCGCAACGATGACGGCATTCTGCTTAACAATGAACGACTCGAATTTCTGGGTGATGCCGTACTGAATCTGCTGGTATCGGACATCTTGTTCAATCAGTTTAAAAACCAGAAAGAAGGATTTCTGTCCAAAACACGCGCCAAGATTGTCAGACGCGAAAGTCTGAACCGGATCGCCGCGGAATTAGGGCTGAATGAGCTCATTGTAACCGCCCAATCCCTCGACACGCCTCATATTTCTATTTATGGAAATGCCCTTGAAGCATTGATCGGTGCCATTTATACCGACCAGGGCTATGACCGGTGCAAACACTTCATCGAAAAAAAAATCATCAGCCAGTTTATTGACATACAGGCCGTCGCATCTTCTGATGTCAATTACAAATCCGCCTTGCTTGAATGGAGCCAGCAACACAAAGCTGATGTGACCATACAAACCGACGAACTGGCAAATCAGGGAGAAAAATCATTCCAGTTTTGCGCCAGAATTCTGTTGAACGGAACACTGATTGGCGAAGGATGTGGCTTTTCTAAAAAAGAAGCCCATCAGCAGGCCGCAAAAAAAGCCATGGAAGAGATTAAAAAGCATCCGGAAATGGCAGGAACCTTCCGTGAGTCTGTCTCTGATAACCCTGAAATCGAATCGTCCCACCTGATATAATTGCTAAATCCTAGCAAACTTTTCTCTGAAGTTCAAAAAAAGCACTAACTTTGAGTTTTCAATCAAAGACTTAGCTCGCTATGGCGTCAGACCTGATTTCCCAAATTGCCAGCCTCTACTTTAGAGGCCGGATAGAAGAAATGAACGACTACCGTCTGAATGCTTCTGACATTCAGAGTGAACAGCTATTCAATCTGCTAAGAGAGGCTGAAGGAACCACTTTGTCAAAAAAATACGACTTCAGATCTATCGTCAGTTATCAGGAGTTTCGGGAACGGGTACCGCTTTTATCCGCTGAAACCATCAAGCCATTCATTCAGCGGATCGAAAATGGTGAGATCAACGTGCTTTGGCCTGGTCTTCCCAAACGTATTTTCCCTTCCTTTGATGAGACTCGCATCCCGATTAGTGACCAGGCCATTGCTGAAACGTTCATCCAAGGCATTTATGATGGCTATGCCATTCATCTCCGGTTGCATCCAGAAAGCCGTTTGTTCGGAGGCTTTTTCCTGACAGTCGGAAATGATCCGGAACTGCCGCTAATCGATGAACTGGACCAATTTTTAAAAGGGAACGAGCCCTTTATCAATTCATTGCTGAATATACCCAAACATATTGGGACTAAACAGCAGCTGGCCGAAATCAATGCCAGCCAACTGATTAAGGAAATCGGGCCAAACAAGATTTCCTGTTTCAAAGGGACTCCTAAAGCGTTGGAACAGCTGATTAATGCCACCAGAAATGAAGACGGAACACTTGCTTCTTTCCTGACGGATGCAGAATTGCTTTTTCATAAAACGACAATGCCGTCTTCGTTGTTAAAGGAAATGAAACAGGCGGTGAACTTGCCCATTCCTATTCAATCGGCCTATTGCAGTCCGGAAGGATTTGTCGGTATTCAGGACAATCCGGGAGATGACAGTTTTATGCTGATGCTTGATCTGAGCACCTTTTACGAATTTATACCGACTGACGGAACTGATACCCAGCCAATGCCTCTTGAGGATGTTGAGGTCAACAGTGACTATCAGCTTGTTTTGACAAACTGCTCCGGCCTCTGGAGATATCTGTCTGATGGTCCAAAACTCCGGTTTGTTTCCGTGAAACCATACCGGTTTCTTCTAGTTTAATTGATAAATGCATCTAATCATGCCTACAGCACTTTTCCTCTACAACACCCTTCACCGGAAAAAAGAACGTTTCAACCCCATTCATGAAGACAGAGTCGGTCTGTATGTCTGCGGACCAACCGTATATGGAGACCCACATCTGGGCCATGCCAGACCAGCCATCACGTTTGACCTGCTGTTCAGATACCTGACTCAGACTGGTTACAAAGTCCGCTATGTCAGGAACATTACAGATGTTGGCCATTTGGAGCATGACGCTGATGAAGGCGAAGACAAGATTGCCAAAAAAGCCCGTTTAGAGCAACTGGAGCCTATGGAAGTCGTCCAATACTATACACTCCGCTATCATCAGGCCATGAATAGACTCAATGTGCTTCCGCCAAGTATTGAACCTCATGCTTCCGGGCACATCATTGAACAGATTCAGTTTATCCAACGGATCCTTGATAATGGGTTTGCCTATATTGCGAACGGATCTGTGTATTTCGACGTCGTCAAATACAACGAAAAATATCACTATGGCATCCTTTCAGGCAGGAACCTGGAAGAGCTCCAGAACAATACACGTGAATTAGACGGGCAAACGGAGAAGAAAAATAGCTTCGACTTTGCTCTCTGGAAAAAGGCTGCACCCGAACACATCATGCGGTGGCCGTCTCCGTGGAGCGATGGATTCCCCGGCTGGCACATGGAATGTTCTGCCATGGGAACACGCTATCTGGGTGAAACATTCGACATCCATGGTGGTGGTATGGATCTGATGTTTCCACACCATGAATGCGAAATTGCCCAGTCAGTCGGTGCTCTTGGCCACCAAACCGTGAATTACTGGCTACACAACAACATGATAACCATCAACGGACAGAAGATGGGTAAATCGCTCGGAAATTTCATCACACTGGAAGAATTCTTCAAAGGAAGTCATGCCTCGCTGGAAAAAGCCTACAGCCCGATGACAATCCGCTTTTTTATCCTACAGGCTCATTACCGCAGTACGGTCGACTTCAGCAATGAAGCGCTCCAGGCCTCTGAAAAAGGCTATGAACGGCTCATGGATACCTATAGCCGCCTCCAGACCATCAAGCCGGGTGTCCAGTCGACGGTTGATGTCTCAGGTTTACGCCAACGATGCTTTGATGCCATGGACGATGACCTTAACAGTCCGATTGTCCTGTCAAATTTATTCGATGCCAGCAAGTACATCAATCTGGTACGGGATGGAAAAGAAACCCTGAATGCAGCGGACCTTGAAGAATTGAAAAACACGTTCAAGCTGTTTATTGAAGACATCCTCGGTCTGAAGACAGAAGGAGCAATCTCGTCAGGCAATCAGGATGAAAAGGCCTTTAAAGGGGCTGTAGATTTGCTGCTGACGCTAAGAATGGAAGCTAAACAACAGAAAGATTGGGCGACATCAGACCGTATCCGTAATGAACTGACCAACCTTGGATTTGAAGTGAAAGATACCAAGGATGGCTTTGAATGGAAAATCCAGCGCTAACGCCGGTATTCACTTAGTGGCTGCCGGCCTGACAATGGGGCGCAAGGTGTTTTCACCCGTCCGGAAAATGGCCTTGACACTTCCGACGCGGATCGGAGATTCGATCATCAGAGGAATGCAATTGCCATCATCAGAGATCCACATTTTAAGGACATCCCCCCGCTTGAAAATCTTTCCTTCAACCAGAGTCAACTGGAACGCATTGGCTGTATAATAGCCATTGCTGTGCAACTTGATGCGTTCCTTGCCCAAATAAGTCATGTGAATGACGTATTCGCCGTCATCAAGCCTTACCGGAATGTTGATGGCGTGCCCTTTTACAAAGAGACCGGCTTCATCGAAACTCCTCATCCGGTAAATACTGGTCAGAATATCAAATCCACAATTAGGTGTGACCGATTCGACGGGGTCCTTCCAGACTCCTTTCCGTTTCAGGTTGGTGGTAATGCGCCAGCCACCGTTAGAGGGCCTGAAAGTAAAGATGTCAGTCCCTAGCCACTTATCTTCGTGAGTATATTTATAGGATTTATAGGGCGTCAGGGTTTCATTGTCAACATAAGATATAAACGAATCTCTCACATGGAAGAACGAATCGAAGGACGGATCAGTCCTACCGACAATACTCAGTTTCAGGGCCTTCTTATTATCCCACTCAGCTCTATCGACAGCAAAATCGCAGGTCCCGGCTTTGACCCAGATAAATCCGACGTTGTAATACAATTGATAGTTCAATGCTTCACCAGCCTTGAACGCAAGTGTGGAAATACCACAAACATTCTCGGCCTGGACAGGTTTAAAAATGCCGGCAACCACGAACCCAACAAGTAATAAAAACTGTTTCATCTGAACATCATTTTTTCGTTTAAGACCATATGAAGGCTACATGCCAACCCAACTGTTGAGTTGGATACTTTGTATAAGCATGCTTATTTCATAGACTTTAATGCGTTGTTGTTCACTACCATTAACCTTATAAATAGGGAAGCAGCGCTTCTCTAATCCTATGGACTACTGATTGCCTTTCTGGGTACCAGGTTTCGGTTTCAAATCCACAGGCTTTTGTTCCAAGAGCGGAGCCTCCATGACATTCCATGTTTCTTCGACATCCCAGTTTTCTCTTAGAGAGACAGAGGCCGGCCTGTAATAAACGTTTTCAGGCTGCCTTTTCGCCATATAATCACCGGCATCCCATTTAAAATTCTTGTTCAAGTCTTCAATGGCTCTAAGGTAATAGGTTCCGGGAGAAAGATATTTGAAATCAGCCACATGATTGACCAACGGTTCCTTTCGGACCGGCTTATCCGACTTGTCAAGCAATTCAACAAAGCCTGGACCATTCAAACCATTAACCGTCAGTATCAAACGGGAATATTCTTCTTCTTCTTTGACCCTGAATGTCTTGGATACTTTATCATTGGTAAGCCCATACAGACTCTCTATCTTTCCGGAATCCAAATCAAGCTTGTACTCTCCTCCAAATTCCCATTTTGCAATCAGGTTATACCGTCGAAGAAACGTCGTATCTTTGTCTATTTTGAATGGCACACGAACCCATGTTGTATCTTTTTTCTTATACAAATGCCATGGATCCCCGTAAGTAGTACGGACAGGCGCCTCCCATTCAATCACAGGAACGGCATTGACATCCAGTTT
>JAUZOU010000114.1 GCA_030706285.1 Bacteroidota bacterium | reverse complement strand
CTGGGTGTATGTTTTTCCTTTGGAAAGATTGAGTTCCAGATTGACCGTTTTCGATTGGCAGACAGAAACCAGTGTCAATGCAGCGAGTGTAAGCAGTAAGTGTTTCATGATGTCAACGGCTAGATTATGGTTATGATGGGCTAATATACACTTTTTTTCGGTATAGCTGTTTGAACTACAAAAAAATAACTGAGGGCTTGCTTTAAGTAAAAACGAAACGGGTATCTCAATAGTAACTGGTTTAGAATCACCTCGGCAACCCGGTGCATTCGTGCAATCAGAATAGCGGACTGAAGGGAGGCGGCGTAGCAGACGTCGACACCAGCCCGGACTAGTGTCGACGGAGGGTATGCCGCTGGACGAAGGCAGCGGGGCTAACAGGACGGAGAGGAAAGGCACTGTGGTTAACTATACGGAAAGGAAAAGCTGCCCTTTTGAGACAGCTTCTTCCGACAATTATTAGGTTGCAAGTAGTTGGATCACACAGCCTTGAAGCTGATATCCAGACTCTTGACAGAGTGTGTCAGGGCACCGACGGAAATGAAATCGACGCCACATTCGGCATATTGCCGGAGATTTTCCAGCGTAATGCCTCCGGAAGATTCGGTTTCGTATTGGCCGTTGATGCGTTCGACGGCTTTTTTAGTGGTTTCAAGATCGAAATTATCAAGCATAATGCGGTCGACACCGCCAACTTTCATGACCGTTTCCAACTCGTCTAGCGAACGGACTTCGATTTCTATTTTCAGCTGCTTGCCTTTGGCTTTAAGATACGCATGTGCCCGGTTGATGGCGTTTTCAATGCCGCCGGCAAAATCGACGTGGTTGTCTTTCAACAGGATCATGTCGAACAGACCGATCCGGTGGTTGACACCGCCTCCCAGTTTGACCGCTTCTTTTTCGAGCAACCGCATGCCAGGAGTCGTTTTACGCGTGTCCAGTACATGGGTTTTGGTTCCTTCCAAGGCTTTGACGTATTTTCTGGTTATGGTTGCCACACCACTCAGCCGTTGCATGATATTCAGCATCAGCCGTTCGGTTTGCAACAGCGAGTGAACGCGCCCTTCCACTTCAAAAACAATGTCACCGGGTTTAACGTCACTACCGTCCTGAATAAAAACAGTTACTTTCAGTTCAGGATCGAAATAATGGAATACTTCTTTGGCAACTTCCACTCCGGCTACGACTCCGGCTTCTTTGATGATGAGCCTTGATTTGCCCATGGCACCGGCCGGAATGCAGGATAAAGTGGTATGGTCTCCGTCGCCGATGTCTTCGGCAAAAGCGCGCTGTAGAAAAGGTATCAGGTCGTCGTGCATATCGTTTCGATTTTAACGGAACAAAGGTAACGGATAAAAGTGTAAAATCCGTACCTTCGGAATCAAAAATCATTTGGTATGAAACTCATCTTACTGGTGGTCGGAAAGACGACCGAAAGCTGGGCGAAAACAGCCATTGCCGAGTATGAAAGCAGGCTGAAGCATTATCTGCCGTTCCGGATCGAAGTGATCCCCGACTTGAAGTCGACCAAACATCTGACGGAGGAACAGATAAAGAGCCGTGAAGCTGAAGCCATTCTTGCCTGGAACAAACCAGGTGATACCATGGTGCTGCTTGACGAACGAGGCGAATCTTATACGTCTGAGGGTTTTGCCAGCTATCTGCAAAAGAAAATGAATACCGGCATCCGGCAATTGATCGTCGTGATCGGTGGCCCTTACGGTTTTGCACCTTCCGTTTATGAGGCTGTTCCGGAACGGATTTCTCTGTCGAAAATGACCTTTTCGCATCAAATGGTCAGGCTGTTTGCCGTCGAGCAGTGTTATCGCGCCATGACCATTCTGAACAACGAACCCTATCACCATTCTTGAATGATTGGCTCTGCAAATTAACCCTGCCGTTCAGCGGTTATTTTCTTCCGCCTTTTGTACAATTGCCACGAATTGATGCTGTTTTGCCAAAGCACGTACGCGGCTGGACCCAGTGATGAGACCGGATTCAGAAACGATTGTGCCATCCAGATGGCCAGAATCGTGTTTTTTTGTCCAAGACTCTGTCCGCCGGCAATGGCCTTTTTATACCGGCGACCTACAGCGCGGCCCATCAAAAATTGCGCGACGCAAATTACCAATGAAATGGCAGCGATGAGCAGTTCCTTGCCGACATCCGGATTTTCCTGGTTCATGAGAAATGAAACAGTCCTGGCCGTCACGATGGTCAGGGCTACCGCCCATAAATAAAAAGACAGCCGGTGAATGCTTGTCAGCTTACGATGAATAGCCGGTGCATATTGCTGAATGCTCCAGGCCAGTAATAATGGCAAAATCAACAATGGCAGCACCTTCAGGCAAATGTGAGAAAAAGAGGCCCAAAAGGATAATTCGGCATGTGGTCCGACGAGTGAAAAAATAAACGGCCCGAACAGGGCTACTGTCAGATTGGAAATCAGTGTATAGGTTGTTATCGATGCGACACTACCTCCCAGCATGCCGGTGACAACAGCCGCCGATGTTGCGGTGGGTGCCAGAAAACAAATCAGGGCGCTGTCCGCTACATTCTGATCATAACCGGCCAGGGCTAAGTATGCCAACAGGCATCCGGCAAGCTGGATACCAACCATCCAGGCATGTAACGGACTGAAGCGGATCTTTCGCGGAGACAACTTGCAGAAAGTCAGCAGCAACATGCAGAAGATGAGGGGCGTCGTCAAAAACGACAGACAGGTGAGGTATTTGTAACCTACAACTCCAGTCATCATTGCGATGGGGAGCGTCCAATCCTTGATAAAACGAAGCACGGTCTTCACTGTCTGTCTGCTTATTTTGGTGGGAAATAATCTGTATCCGGAACTGCCGGCCCTTATATCTTCCCTATGTGTTATTTTGATGAACCGGGGCGATGATGTCCCGGCTCATTTTTTAATCTCTAATGGCTGAATTTCCCGTCGCTTGCGGCAGAATCAAGGTCTAGGGCTTGCCTTGGCATTCAAACCTTCTGTTAGCAGCAAAAATAAAGGTTCTTTCCCGGTTTTTGACCGGTTTTCACAGTTAGTATTAACTTCTGCGAATCTTTCTTTCGCTCAGTTTGATTTGCCAGTAATAAACGAACCAGGCAAATACGAAGTAAATTCCAGCCTGAACCCACATGGCAAAAATTTGCGGGCCGACATCTGCCAGCGAGGCGCCCATGCTGTTCATCTTAACAAAGGCGTTGATGCCGAATGTCGAAGGAAAGAACATCGAAATCATTCTCCAGAAGACCGGAATGTGAGCTCCCGGCCACGAAAATCCTGACATGAACAGCAATGGAACCGATAAGCACAAGTAAAGCAACAAGGACATTTCCCTGTTCCAGAAAAAGACGGATATCGCCATACCAAAGAAAATGCATGCCAGCAAAAAAGGCAGCAGGAATGGCACAATGGTAGCCAGATTCAGAAAATGCGGGAGCTTAAACAGATATGGGACTAACAGCAGGTTGTAGACAGAAATGAACGTGTAGATAACCAGATAGGCCAGTCCTTTTCCTGAAATGATCCGCATCGTCCCGTGGTACTTCTGCTGATAGGGAATCAGCTGATGAAACGTATTCTCCTCTCTGGCTGTCCCAGCGAGTAAACCAATACCCAATACCAGTGTCTGTTGAATGATCAGAACCAAAATGGCCGGTAGCAGAAAAGATGAAAAACCGGCTTTGGGATTGTACAGAGCATGTCCTTCACTCAAAACCGGTTCTGCCATGACGGTTGCCTGGCGGTCGGTCAGCCCTAAGTCTTTCAGGTTTTTAAGCTGAATTTGTTTGTCCATCCCCATGACAACGGCATTGAATCCTGCATACATGGTTCTGTAATACATCATACTGGAGATGGTGCTGTAGGCAAATACTTGTGTTTGACGACCTTCGGCCAGATCTTTTGAAAATTCGGAGGGGATCAGGATGACCCCATAGACTTTGTTTTCAGCAAAGAGTTTCCTGGCTTCCTGGATGGAATTGACCGTGTATTTTACATTGATTTCCGGTGTGGCATCCAGCCTGCGAACCAGTTCGCGGCTTTCGCAGGTCGGCTTTTCATTGACAACGGCTACGGCCACATTTCTGTACGCTTCGTTTTTATAGATGCTGCTATACAAAATCGGGTAGATCAAACCAGCTGCAAAGAAAATAATGATGACGCCAGAGTCCTTGAAGACGTTTTTCAGTTCTTCGGTGAAAATTTCAGCCGTTTGCCGAAGCGTTTTTTTTAAATAGCCTTTTTTCATCGATTTACTTTTTGGGATAATTCATATTGACAACAGCATTGCGTAGCCGCTTTATAATGACGAACGGGAATAATAAATATAAGGCCATCAGTATATAATACGGCAGAGAATAGAATGGTGCTGTTCCATTGAGCGCGATGCCCTGATAAATTCGGAAATACCAGCGAAGCGGGAAAAAATAGCTCAATCCCTGAAGTAAGGCCGGCATACCGTCTATAGGAAAGGACATGCCGGAATAAGAAAAGGCTAGTACACCGTACAATCCGGCGAAACTCAAACCATCTCTTAGAACCGGGAAAACGCCGATCATGAATATGCCGAAAGCTTGAGCGACAATCACCAGTAGAAAGTTCGCCAGCAACATCCAGCCGACACAGTTATGGAGCGGGTAGTTCAGGAACCGGAACAAACAGACAACATATAAGCATCCGATGGCCGTAAAGCCGATGGTGTAAGGCAACAATTTCCCGAACAACGCCTGAAACATGGACTGACCGGATACCCGGTACCATTTAAGCGAACTGTTCTTTTTCAGTTCAATGCCGATGCAATAAACTGTGGTCAACAAGACCATCAGCTGCAGCAATCCTGGGAGCAGGATACTGATGAGGTATACCGAATAATTGGCCCATGGATTACCGATATTACGAAATTGCGGAACAATCGGTAAGATTTGACCCATACTGGCTGCCTCACTTTGGCCTTTGGCTTCCCTGACCTGCAAATTGGCTCCGGCACTGATCGTCGTCAGCATGGTGGTAAGGTCTTTGAGTACCAGAGATCCGGTGATCAGGTCGCTTTGACTGTAATAAAAGTGAATGGTCGGTTGCGTCCCGTTCAGGATGCGGCCCTGTAAATGGTCCGGTAGTTCAAGAAAACCGTCGATGTCTCCTTTTTGGATGGCATCGTTCGCATCGTGGAAATGATGGTAGTATTGAACAACCTTTACCTGTTGAGTTGCGTCGATTTGACGGATCATTTTTCTGGAAAGAGAGGAACAATCGTGGTCGATCACCCCGATGGGCAACTTGTTAGGCAACCCTTCGGACATGAACGTCCCGAAGAACAACAGGAAACCAAGGGGCAGAAAGATGACGATGATGGCATAAACCGGCCTTGATACCATGCGCCTAAGCTCTCGTACCAGTACCAGCCTCCATGCCTGTTTTGTGTTGATGTGCATGTCTTACGGCTTAGTCGTTTTCTTCAAGTAACACACTCATGCCCGGACGCAGGTCTGCAATCGGATGCACGGGTTTGGCACGCACTTCGAATGTCTTACGGTCGAATTCTCCGGTTGTCTTGGTGGCTTTCCACGTGGCATAGCTGCCAAGCGCTTTGATATAAGTGATTTTGAAAGATGCATTCTTGACATCGAGGGCTGGAATGGATGCCTTCATGATACTGCCCATCTTGAAATCTTTCAGCTGATCTTCCGGAATGTTCACGGTAATCCAGCAATCGTTCAAGTTAACAATAGACATAATGGGTGCACCTTGTCCGACCAGTTCGCCTTGCTTAGGATAGATTTCCGAGATTTCACCAGAGATCGGTGCGGTCAGGGTCGTTTCCGGCATGTAGGCTTCAACTTCCGAAACGGCGCCCTTAGCTCTGTCAACGAGCGCTTTGGCTGACAGTTTGTCTTCCTGTTCAGCTCCGTTTCTGGCCATGTCGTATTGCGTTTTGGCGGCCCGGGCGGTGGCAACAGCGGCTTTATACTGAGCTTCCACTTCATCATATTTCTGTGCCGGGACAACCCCGTTGTCGAACAGGTTTTTGACTCGTTTTAATGACTTTTCTGCAATGTCCACGCCGACTTTGGCTTTTTGCCACATTTCAAAAGCGCCCTGAATCTGTTCTTTGCGGGCTCCCTTAATGGCTTTTTTATTCTGGGCTTGAGCCGCGTCTTCAGCAGCTTCCGCTTGTGCCAATTTAGCCAACAGCTCAGGTGAACTCAGAATGACTAGCGTATCTCCCTGGTTGACATAAGTACCTTCTTCAACGTTGAATTGCTGTATCCGTCCTGCCAGCTTACCTGATACACGGACTTCATTGGCTTCGACCTCACCTTGGATGACTTCTTTTTCCGGCTTCAAAATGATCCAGCCTATCAATGAAACGAGGAGTATGACGGTGACTAATACGATCAGACCTAATACCAAATTGGTTCTGTTTTTTCTTAATGTGTCCTTTGACAGGCCTCTAGAATTGCTTTCCATATGAATTTTCTGAATTAATTTAAACGACCGAGTGCTTTTTGTAAATAGACCTGGCATAGCTGAACATCGATTTGAGCGTCAATGTTGTCTGAATTAGCCTTCAGCCAGGCGGTTTGGGCTTCCATGACGGTTGAGGCGGGTACCACTCCTGACTCGAAGCCAATGTTGGCGCATTTCAGGTTTTCATCCGCCTTTTCTTTGTTGGAAACAGTCATTTTCAGTTTTTTGACTGCTTCTTCGGTTTTGAAATTTGCTTGTGTGATATCCAGTTCAACCTTTTCTTTGGCATCCTGAAGTTTGAACAGGGCTATGTTCTTTTCGTTCTGGGCAGACCGCAGTGTGTGTACCCGCTCTCCCCAATGAAAAAGCGGGACACTCACGACGACTCCTACTTGAAACTGGCCAGCAAACTCGTTCTGAAAGCCATTGAACATAGATGGATTGGATGTCAGATACCCGGCGGTGAGACCGGCGTTGGGCATAAATCGTGACACCATGATTTTTTTATTCGATTCGGCGATGTTGACGGCTTCTTCGAGACTTTTTATTTCATACCGGTTTTCAACGGTTACTGCCTGATCTGTCGATCCGGTTTGAGCCTGGGGCAATGACTGCATGGATTCATCTGCCAGCGTAAAGTCAGCCTTTAGTGGTAACCCGCACAACTGGCAAAGGGCCATTTTTGAAAGTGATAAGCCATCCTGCACTTGCATGAGTGTCATTTCTGCCTCATTCAGTTTTACCTTTACAGATAACTCGTCCGATTTGGTAGCCACCCCGATAGCGACTGATTTATCGAGATCGCTTTCCAATTTTTTGAGTAAACCCACGTAACTGTTGGCGAGCTTTTCCTTATTAACCAGGGAAACGATTCGCCAGTAAGCCGCATCGGTGTTGGCAATGGTCTCGGAAATTTCACCTTGCAGGCTGGCATCGGCTATCCGTTTGTTGCTTTCTGCCAGACGGTTGAGCTCGCGGATCTTGCCACCCATGAACAATGGCTGTGTCATGATGATGGAGCCCGTATAGATATTCTTGGTATCAAACGTAAACTGGTCTTTAGGAATGTAGGCCAGATTTTTCCACTTGATCTTTTCCGGATTGGCTGTCGGATCAAAAGGGACACCGTTATCATCCAACGGAGCGACCGGCATACCGTTCGAAATATACCAGGAATTGTTGACTGAATTGTAGAAACTTGGCTTACCGTCGGCCGAAGTTGTATAGACCGGCAGATATTGGTCGGAACCAAGCAGAGAAATATCTTTTTGATTGCGTAAATAACTACCATTCGCTGTAAAACTCGGCAGATACTGCGTTTTGGCTGCCTTGCTGAGGTTTTTTGCGGCATTGACTTTCTCTTTGGCGATCTGCACATCCTTGTTGTGAGAGGTGGCCATGTGTCTGCAATCCTCTAGTGAATAAGTGGTTTGAGACTGTCCGTACAGACTGGCTGACAGGAACAGGAATAAATAAAGACATCGTTTCATGGGCAATAATTTAACCTAATGTGATAAGTTGCATGCGCAACTAATAGCAAGATTGATAATTATGAAAGATTCTTGAAAATTTTCTTCAACAGGTGTTCACCGGTCCGGATATCCTCTTCACTGAGACCGTTTAAGGCTTCTTTCATCGAGTTGAGCACGATCGCTTTAGCCCGTTGATGCATGGCTATCCCCGCCTTGGTAATGTGAATAAGGTTGCTTCGCTTGTCCAGTTTATCGGCCAGCCTTGCGATTAGCGAATGCTTTTCAAGGTTGTCGAGTAGTCTGGTAATGCTTGGTTTATCCTTAAACGTAAAGGTCGCCAGTTCCTGTTGGGTAATTCCGTCCTTGAATGCAAGAGATTGAAGGACAACCCATTGTTCCGGCGTCAGGGTAATGTCGTTGGCCCTGAAGTCATGATACAGTTTGCGATTGATGGCTGTCGAGACTTTCCCGCTTATGACGCCAAAGAGTAGCTCTTTGTCGTTCAGCAGAAGTTCGTCCATAAAGCTGGTTGCCGGTGAAGAAACCATAATAAATGCTCAATTTACCCTTTAATGAAAACCTGCAAAAAAATAGTTGCATAAACAACGATGCAAATATACATGCATGAAGTTATTCATTGT
>JAUZOU010000113.1 GCA_030706285.1 Bacteroidota bacterium | reverse complement strand
TCCAACGTAAATGGAGAACCATAGTCAGGAGAGCTGGATAATGCGGCAAGCACTTCTGTTGAACCAGCTTTAAATGTATTTTTCCAATCAATATGTAATATTGTTTTAACAAATTTATCGCTATATTCCCAATAATTCATGTAGTCTTTTTTAATGACTAGGCTTTTAGCATACATCAATTCATAATACATGTTGGCTGCATGCTCATAATCACCTTTCCACAAGTAAAGATCACCTAGCAAAAATTTGATCGGTAACATGGACAGGTTTGAATTATATTCTGCAAATACGCCAAGTTGTAACGGTTCAACATCTTTGAAAGGCAACAGGTCCTCGATTAAGGCATCAGCCAGCTGGCTGAGATTGTAAACAGGATACGTCATTTCTGCATCAGTCGATGTCAGGATGGGCCTATCAATGTATTTGGCCGATCCATAATTGAGTACCAATTGCAGATAGGTCCAGGCGCGGATGGCTTTGGCTGCCGCCATCACCCTTAGCATTGGTTTTTCAGCATTCTTTACTTTGGCTGTATCGACGTATTGAATGGTGTAGTTGCAGTTATTGATGATTGAATAGTATTCTTTCGTACTGGTATACGGATTATCCTTGGAGATATTGAATTCATTGATCTGTTTCAGGTACAGGGAAGCTTCATCATTGGTTTGCATCAGATCTCCGCGCAGTTCCCCGAGCAACACATAGCGATCTCCCAGTTTCTGTAGCTGAGATAAGATGCCGACCATTGCATAAAGCGAATCATGATCGGAGCTCATCTGATAATTCTCGTCAAATGTATATCTTTCTGAATCCGCATCCAGAAGACCGTTACAACTGACCATCACAAATGAAGTGATTACCAGGCATATCAGTATATAATTAAATTTTTTCATATGATATTATTTTTTCGTTTATGGCAACGGATTACAGGCTGATTTTTAAACCCATGAAGAAACTCTGTGTCTGCGGCACCAGACCGGCATCGATTCCCTGATACAATACGGCGTTGGAACAGGAGAATTCAGGATCGGCACCAAGATACTTGGTCCACGTATACAAATTGTTTGCGGCGACCCATACTTCAAGTCCGGAAATCATGGTACTGTTGACCGGAATTGTATAGGATAGTGACAATGTTTTCAAACGCAGAAAGGATCCGTCTTCAATCCATCTATCGGAAAAACGGGCATTGCCCATCGGATCCCCGAATACGGCTTTGGGTTGATTGGTTACCTGCCCTTCGGCAGTCCAACGTGAAAGCATGGCTGTCGATTGATTGCTCAGATTAGAGCCGGCTTCCAACTGACTTCTCAGGTAGTTGTACACATCGTTTCCATATGAATAATTAAACAAGGCGCTGAATGTCAGTTTTTTGTATGAAATTTTGCTGGTAAACGAACCGTAGACACTTGGATTGGGATCTCCGATAATTTGTCTATCGTTGTCATCAATCACACCATCTTTCTTATAATCATCGAAAATAACATCTCCGGCACTGAATTTGCTGTATGTCCCGTCATTATTCAGAACAGACAAGTTGGCTGTCGCCGCGTCAGCTTCCGTGGCAAATACCCCTTTTGTTTTGAATCCGTAGAAAACACCGGCAGGTTGGCCCACTCTGGAAAGGACCTGCCCATCATAAACGTTTGTTATTATGTCACCTTCAGGCAGTGATTCGATGTTGTTTTTGTAGTGGCCGGCCGTCATACCGACTTCCCATTGAAGCCGTTTCAGATTAAGCAATTTCAGGTTGGCCGAAAACTCGAATCCTTTGTTGGACAGTTCACCGGCGTTAGTCAGGTAAGCATTAAGTCCGGCCAGATCGCCCAGGTTTTTCCAAGTCAGCAGGTTCTTTGTCCGTGAGGTGTAGACATCCATCGATACATTCAGCTTTTCATCAAATAGCCCGAGATCGATTCCTGCATTGGCCCGTCCGGTTGTTTCCCATTGAATGTGGTTGTTGGCAACATTCGAAAGTATGGTACCATTGGCAAAGCCTAAATATCGAATGCTTGTGAAATAGGCCCTGTTGGCATAATCTTCTATTCCATCATTACCGGTTATACCGTAACCTAGTCGGATTTTTAACAGGTTGATGAAATCGACATTTTTCATGAAACGTTCTGAAGAGGCCAGCCAGGCTCCATTGATGGAAGGGAAAACGCCCCAGCTATGGTCAAATAACTGGAATCCGCTTTCTGTTTCTTTACCAAACCTGGAAGATCCATCGATCGACACAGCTCCTGATAGGAAATACCGGTTCGCGTAATTGTAATCGACACTGGCATAGTTGGAAAGTGAATTGGTGTGGTTATTGACACCGGATACCTGCAGGTAATCGTAACTTTTCTTGATAAAGGTATTGTTATCTGAATTCGTGTTGTGGCATTCGGTAAAGTCTGATTCAAAATAATTGTTCAGGTATCTCCACCCCAACATGGCACTTAATTGATGGACGCCGTTAAACAGTTTCTCATATCTAAGCCGGCTGTCATTAAACAGAGCGATGTTACGTACTACCTGATACTGGATCATATTCTCTGAATAGCCATAGCCTTCCAGATACTGGGTGGCGACACCAACGATCGGGCTATAATAGTTTTCCTCGTATTTATTTAGGTTATAATTCACCTGTGAACTGAAGGTCAGATCTTGATTGATTTTCCAGACCGGTAAAAGGCTGAAGTCAAAATAGTGGGACCTGGTATAATTCAATGAATTGTCAATAACGCCCGCAGGATTGCCGATGCCTAATTCGTCCGCATCTGCAAAATCAGCGGTAATGACACCGGTGGATGTATAGGTATGCGCGCTCAGAAATGGAGATTTGATCAGGCTCAGATAGGTAGGGGACGTATAGAAATTGACGCCATCGTCCAACAGGGTATTGTTCAGGTTTGTGTAGGAAATATTCAATCCAAGCTTCAACTCTTTCAGCAAATTGAAGTCTGCATTGAAACGAGTATTGATTCTGGTCATATCCGTCGATTTGACAATCCCGTCATTCCCGGTGTAACCCAATGAAAAATAATACAAGGCTTTTTCATCACCACCGTTGACGTTAATGGAATAACTTTTGGTGGCACCATTCTGATAGACTTCCTTGCTCCAGTCAGTCTGGTTATGGTATTGATTGTAAAAGCTCAGGGACTTATCTTCTTGCAGGAAGTTCATATTTTCAATTTCCTTATTGGTGTATCCGGCTGTTCCAATCAGATCACTAGCATAAATACGATATTGACTCGCATTCATAACCGGTATGCTGTTCGGCGTCGTTGTCAGACCGGACATTAGGTTCACATTAATCTTGGTAACCTGACTTTTACCACGATTGGTTTTAATGAGTATGACTCCGTTGGCCGCTTTACTGCCATAGATGGATGTCCCGTCTTTCAAAACACTGATACTTTGAATATCATTGATATCAATGTTGGTCAGCGGATTGGCATAATGGCCATCAAACAGGGAGGCAACATCGTAAAGATTGTTTAGGATGATACCATCGATGACGTACAGCGGTTGTGCATTGGCCGATAGTGAGTTATAACCTCTTATGAACATCGACGAACCCATTCCGGTTACCCCTGACCGGCTGATTGAACGGACATTTCCACCAAGTTCCGACTGGACGAATTCATCCGCAGAAATAGCCTGTGATAGAGTAAAGTCTGTGACGGTCTGGGCAGATGGCAAGGTACAGGAATTTCTGACACTTCCTGTCAACAGATCCTGTTTGCTATAAAAATCCCGGAACGTTTCAGGATACAAATCAATGACGACTGATTTATTGCCACGAACAGGTATTTCCCGTTTGCTGTAATCAAATGCCGAAACAAATAAGACTTCGTCATCTCTGAACAAATGGATGCTGAAGTGACCGTTTTCATCGGTCGTAGCTGAAGCGACATTGTTCAATGCCTGTACCTGGGCCGCAGCAATTGGTTTTTTGGTATGTGCATCACGAACCTGACCACTTACTGTAATCGTGCCTTCCTGGTGTGCGGCAGGTGGTATGACCTGAGCCTGCAAAGACATCGTGGCAAACAGGAACAAGGATGCGATGATGAGAAGACTGTGCGATGAGCCAGTCTTGAACCCTCTTGTTCTTATTCTATTCATACTATTTTTCATTCGTAATTTATTTTTGGTCACTGTTCGGGTGCTTTGATGAACACCATCAGTTACGTAAGCATTCGTTAAATAGTTGATTATCATTATCTTCCAATTTTATTATTCTCACTGATCAACCGGTTCGAGGATAATACAATCAATACGCATTGTTCTGCTTTTCGTAGTCGTTTCACTAACCTTTACTGAGTTTTCAACTTTCAGTTTTACGACAATGTTTGATGTTGATGTTCCATCCCAAATGTTGCAGAAAGGAAATTGGAACTGCCCAACATACAACTTTGTGATTTTATTTGCATTGGTGGTCAGCCCTTTGGCAATGGATTTAGCTTTAACCAGGTTGCCGTTTGCGTCGTAGTAATCAAGGTAAAAGTTTGCAACATAAGGTTTATTGCTTGAGGCTACTTCGATGCACTCCGGAATAAAGACACAATAGATGTTGTATTTGGCAGATAGCGTATTTGGAATCGGAAAGGTAACGGAAACCTTGGATATGTCGCTTGAAGCGGTAGGATCAACTTTAATGTAACGGTCATCAGAAGCTACAAATCCTGTCCCTTCTGAATTACGGGTATACACATTGGAATTTAAAGATGAACGGCCATAAAGCGAGTTCTCTGCTTCAACCATAATTTCATCGTGCCATAATTCTTTTGGAGCAGCCCTCAAGGAGTCTGCCAAATAAATGACACCATTGCTGGCTGTCATTCTTGTTGCACCAAGAAACAGGTTCGACGGATTATGGAATACTTTGCCAAACGTTGAGGTCATAGAGTCGACGGCAAATGGGTCAATTTTACCTCTGAATACGGTCTGTTTGGCTATGGCATATCGAGTCAGTTTGGTTTGCAGTGTCGCACCTCCATCTACTTCCCGGCAGTTGTAATAACTTTTTATCAGATCAAATGCTTTGCTCCAAGCCTTATTGGTCGGAAATAAAACCGTATAGGTACTATCTTCATTGTCGATGGCTCCCCATAATTTCAACACGTAATTTGTTGTTACGTTGTCCTGATCGGTCAATATCAGAGAATTGAAATAGGAGGCCAGGGAATCAATATTATTGATGCGGCCAATGGCTTCCCAGATACTTGGCTCATACGATTCATATCCGGAAATGGTATGAATGATCCCATTTTTAGTCGATATGTTCTTACCGGTCAGGGAGCTGGAACCAAAGTAATAGGCATCGTTCGATTTGGTAAAATAAATGAATTTCTTACTCAGCATGTAGAGTTTCTGAGATGAAACACCAGATGTCGGGTGGTTAAAGCGGGAGATATGATTCTGGACCAACTCTCTGACACGGCTGGTATCTGTCAGGTCAACCTGGGCTAGTGCTTCATTGGTAGGAACCCAAACTGTATAGGTCTCCGGGCTGTTTAATACTGAGTCATATCCGGAAATCGTCATCATTTTGTAGAACGTACTCATAGTTGACTGACTCTGGATGTATTCAGACAAGCTTTCATCGCTCAGCACATAACCGGTGTTACTGTAATGCTCGTCCCACTCGTCATTGCTGCAGGAGGTAGCGAAAACGGCCAATACCGTTCCGACGAGAAAAAGCCACTTGTTATTTTTTTTCTTCATAATCTAAAAGACTGGTTTTACAAACGAGCATTAACTATTCAATGTTTTCAGTTTCAAGCAACTCGGTCGGCGTGAATTCCAGATAGTCCATCATAAACTGAGTACCACCGGAAGTCGAACCTAAACTGACTACTGTAAATGTATGTTTCTTAGCCTCTGAGAAGGTATAAGTACCCAGTACACGGCGGAGGCTTTGCGAACTTAACCGGGCTGTTGCGGCATTATAGCCATACCAGTGACCGAAGCAAAAGTAGCTGCTCGGACCTTTCATATAACCACGGTTATGCATCATCTTGTCATTTTCATAACCGTAAGGGTCATCTCTATCTGAACCAGGTGTGACATAGCCGATTTCAGGATCGGTTGCATACAAAGACAGGTTCAATGGAATGCCACAGGGAACACTGTCCCAGTATAACTGAGCAATACCACGATAAGCAGTAGGCTGATAGCCCATCCGGATTTCATAGGTACCGGCAGGTATTGGAGGTGTTGTAATGGTGAAATTATAGGTGCCTTTCAGGTACAATTCATCCCCTTCAAAGTCTTCATAAGCGACACACGCACCGATATAGGTAAACCGGGTATTTTCTGAAGATGTCATTCCGGCGAGATAGCCACGAGGAATCAGATAGGCATGCGTTTTTCCGACTGTGGCTGCTACACCGGTCGGATTGTTTCCTCTCATATTATTGGTGGCCAATTCAGGGAAGAAACAAGCACCATCCATTCTGAGCCGTTTGGAAGAGATATCTCCGATGAATTGCTTGGAGTAGATAAGTGGTTTGGTGATACCCTGATAGTAGCCATTTAGAGCTCCACCGTCTGGTTTGTCCTTATAGGAGGTAAATCTCGCGCCCTTATTAGGATCGCCCATGCAGTTTAGCAGACCGAATTCGGCATTTTCAAGGGCACACCCTCTTTTCAGCTGAACTTCAAGCAAGGTATTCGAAAGCATGGTTTCGATGTACTCAAACATGTCGTATGTCTTGAATTGGTTCGGCATATCGTAATCTTTAATGAAACGGCTGGACAACAAGGTCCTGTCGAGACATTGATAGGCCATGAACCGGTTCAGGTAATTACGTTTGTCTGTGTAGTTTGTAACACCCTCGCCATCCGAATAAACCTGCGAATAATAATAGGTGGCCACTTTTTCCAGATCGGCCAGTGAATGGACACCGTTCGGGCAGGCAGGACACTCTGTATAGTTGGCAAGATCTGCATCGCTGACAGCCAAAATGGTAAACCCGATTTTTCTGGCTGTCGGATATTCCTCAAGTACGGTATGTGTCATAAATGCCAAATGATCAGCATTAGGGTTAAAACTTGCATCTTCGGCAGGCGTATTATCCATGATGTCTTCATAACCGGTTTTTGCTAACGCAGCTGCATAGATGGAGAAATTCAGATCTTCACAGAATTTCTCTCCGATCTTGACCTTCGAAGGGGTCAAAACTTTCCCCAGTACATGAATGAATCCATTGTGCAACCGGATATCTTCCTGAATAATCGGAGAATTCCCGTTTACAAAGATGGTGGAAGTTGTATCCGCGTAATTGATGCTGATAAAACGCCCGCTCATGGATAATGTACTAAGCGTTCCGGCGCTAAAATCTGCTGTTTTGATCGTATCACCTTTGATGATGTGATTGTAACAGAACGTTTTGATCTCATCAAGCGTGAAATCACTCATTTGGGATTTGCCTTCTTTGGCATAATATGCCCTAATGGCCGCATTGGTAGGAATAAAACAGGTATAAAGACCATAGGCATTTAAAAGCCCCTTGACGCCTGCCGTATCCAGCATCTTGTCGAATTCGGAAAATTCTGCAGGATTGGCATCCAGATATTGTCCGATCAGTTGTTCTTTGAAGGTATAGATGTTATTAGGGGCATCGTCAAGTTTGCAACCTTGAAACATGAGTACCAGACTCAGTATGGCAGGTAGTGCAACTAGTATTTTTTTTGTACGCTCAGCTATTTTCATGACTTAATTAATTAGATGACGAAGATGAGGTCGTTTCATAAAATGGATTCTGTTTCAGTTTTGGATTGGATTCCAGTTCAGTTTTGGCAATCGGCCAGTACAAGGCATCCATTGAAGACATTTTGCCAAGCGCTTTGCTGCTTGAGGTCGTTTTGCCGACATAAGAAATCAACGGAGACGGATCATTTTGCCGCCGTGCCAGACGCATCAGGTCAAACCAACGTTTGCCTTCAAACATCAATTCTCTTTGACGTTCTCTCAAGACAAGGCTTTCCACTTCAGACAAACCTGAGTATTCGCCGGTGTTTAACGTATCAGCATCAGGGTTTGATCGATGGTATGTCTTATTGACCAGAGAAATAGCTTCAGCTATGCCGGCTTCCTTATCACGTTGGAGTACAGCTTCCGCTTTCATCAAAATCACATCGGATAACCGGTAAACGATCCAGTTTGACGTATTGGACCTATAGGTATAATCACTTGTCTCTCCGGATGCACTTTCCGTACGACGGACACCTGCATATTTGAAAATTCTGTAGTATCCCACGCTTGGATTATTGACGATAAAGTCTTTGTAACGATAATCATTAACACTTTCTGTCGCTCCATTTCCGATGGAAAAGTTGAATGGGCTGTACTGCCCTTTTACCAAGACTGACGGGAAACTCAGGAAGCCGTTTGTCATGCCTGAATATCCGTATTGATATCGGGTAGCATAATTGACCTGAACGTTATCGTCAAACTGAAGTTCAAAAATGGATTCGGTCGAATTGCCTTTGTAAAATACCTGATTATACATATCCTCGGCTTTGACTAATGACAGGTTCTCATCGGCCAGCACCTTGTCGCATTCCTTGATGCAGTTATCATATTGCTGGTCCCATA
>JAUZOU010000112.1 GCA_030706285.1 Bacteroidota bacterium | reverse complement strand
GGTCTCTACATAGGGTGTATGTTTGGTGCCGTCAAAAACATAGTCGGTTGAGACATGAAGGATTTTGGCATTGACCGCTTTGGCAGCGTTGGCCAGATTTTTGACGGTATCGCGGTTTATTATGAAGCAGCGATCAGCATCATCTTCGGCTTTTTCAACGGCGGTATAGGCTGCACAATTCACGATGTAAGCAGGCATGGTACGCTGACAGTATTCGAGGACGGCGTCGGCGTTGCAGAGGTCGAGTTCTCCGATGTCCGTAAAATCGAACTGGAAGGCCGGAAAACGATCGGCGAGAAGCCGCATCTCATTCCCAAGCTGACCGTTGGCACCTGTCACCAGAATGCGTTTCAGCGACAATCCGTATTCAAACTGAACTGTCTTACCTTGTTCTTTATCTTCTGAGAATATGCCTTTGAATGGAAATGCTATAGCCATGATGCTTTTATTTCAATATTAATTATCCAAATCCAGCCCTTCGTCTCTGTCCTGCTTGAATTTTACGGCCAGTAATCCAAGGAATTCACTGACGTGCCTGGCTGCTTCCTGAGTGCCTTTGGAAATCGCCTTATGTTGCAGGTGAAGCATTAACAGACCGTACATCAGGTTTAGACAGGTCTCGATTTCACAAACCTCAGCACCGGAAGCTTTGGCCCTCAATTCAACGATGAAGGGAAGTACTTTATAGTAGGTCATCTGGTAAAAGGTCTCTTTTGAAGAGGCCAGCAACCTGTTGTGCAGGTCAGTCAGATCGATGATGACGTTCTTGTTTAGCTGGATGTGTCCCTTTTCGGCTACTCCTTCCCGTTTCATCATGTCAATGAGGCTTTCATACCAGGAGCGAATGTCGGCTTTAACCTTATCTGGCTGATCGTAGGCATCGATGATTTTTGCCTGAATCAGGTCAATATCCAGGCCGAAAGCCCGGATCTGATCTTCAACCTGCCACATGTACAGGATATATTCGGCAATATTTTCCTTTTTTTTTGCTTGGGCAATCAGCATGTTCAGGGTAGTAGGTCCAACGCCAGGTTCTTAAGGTCGACACCGTCAAAATTGCCTGAAGACATTAACAACAGATTGTGTTTCTTGAATTGAATGCTTCTCAGCCGTTCTATGAGCAGGGAAGAGTCTGTGAAGACTTCCAGATTGCTGCCCCCGAATGCTTCTTTCACCTGTTCAGGAGAAATCGGTTCCAGTTGCTTGTGCTCGATGGTTTTCGGATTGTAATAGACGTAAGCAGTAGTCGCTTCTTTCATACAATCTTTGTACTGAGGCAGAAAGGCTGCGGTCAGGCTGCTGAATGTATGAAGTTCCATACAGGCCGTCAGTTTCCGGTTGGGATATTGTTCCCTGACGGCAGAAACGGTGGCTTTTAGTTTGGAAGGGGAATGGGCAAAATCCTGAAAAATGGAGCAGTCATCTGTTTCGTTCAACAATTGCAACCGTTTGGCGGCACCCTTGAATTCAGAAATGGCTTGATAGAAATCTTTATCGCTGATGCCCAGTTGACGGCATACCATATGGGCAGCCTGAATGTTTTGCAGGTTGTGTTTGCCAAACAACCGTAACGGAAAATCGCCATATTTGGTTTCGAGGAATGTTTTTCCCCCGGTGATGTGGCTAGGATGAGCGGAGTAGGGGATGGCCGTCAGGTCTTCCCGCAGGTCTTCAGCGATCGCTCTCAGGTTCGGATCCTCTTCGAAATAGATAAATTTACCGTCCCGCTCGATTTTCTTTGAAAAAATACGGAATTGTTCGATGTAATTGTCAAAGGTTGGGAATACGTTGATGTGATCCCAGGCAATACCCGTCACTACGGCAATGTGGGGACGGTAGACATGAAATTTCGGACGCAGGTCGATGGGAGAAGTCAGGTATTCGTCTCCTTCAAAAACGGCGATGCGCGAACTGTCTGAAAGTCCGACCATGGTCTCAAAGCCTTCGACCTGAGCACCGACCATGTAATCGAACTCTTTTTGCATTTTCTTGAGAACGAAGATGATCATGGAGGTCACCGTGGTTTTTCCATGACTGCCTCCGACGACAACACGCGTCTTGTTGAGGGTTTGTTCCAGCAGAAATTCAGGATAGGAAAAAATCTGCAGACCAAGTTCCTTGGCGCGGATCAGCTCCGGATTATCTTCCCTGGCATGCATTCCCAGTACAACGGCGTCCAGCTTGTTGGTGATAATATCAGGGTTCCAGCCGATCAATTCAGGAAGCAGCCCGTATTTAGCCAAATGGCTGCGGGCAGGATCGAAAATTTCATCATCTGACCCTGTGATCGTATCACCTTTTTTATGAAGAGCTATGGCCAGGTTGTGCATCGCTGCGCCTCCGATGGCAATAAAGTGTATATTCATACGCCAGGATTCGAAAAAATTCAATTAGATTTGTCGGGCAAAAATACGGTTAAAAAATGAATATCCATTCTTTGGAAACTGGTTTTTTTTCGACCGACGGCGGTGCCATGTTCGGTGTGGTTTCCCGTAAGGTCTGGTCGGCAAAGTACCCTGTGGACGAGGATAACCGTTGCCCGTTAGCCATGCGTGTGCTGTTTGCCGATATGGGCGAGCATAAAGTGTTGTTCGATACAGGTACCGGCATCGCTAAAGTGCATGGCATGGAATATTACCGGTTTCATGAGTTGAAGGGCCTTCGAGATGAACTACGTACACTTGGATACCAACCTTCGGATATTACGGATGTGGTGTTCAGCCATTTGCATTTTGATCATTGTGGCGGATCCGTTTATGCTGAAGCTGACGGAACGCTGGTTCCGGCTTTTCCGAAGGCTGTCCACTGGGCCGGCAAACGGCAACTGGACCTGACGTTTCATCCCTCTCTTTGGGAATCTGATTCGTTTGCGCCACCTGTCATCCAAACATTGCTAAAAGCTGGCCTATTACAGCTTGTCGATACCGACAAAGAGTTGTTCCAGGGACTTGTGGTCAAATTATTCCAAGGACATACCGACGATCAGTTGGTTTCGTTTCTGGATACACCGAAGGGTACCCTTGTCTATTGCGGTGATGTTGTGCCTATGACAACGCATGTCATGCCCTTGTGTATTGCCGCTGTCGATAATTCGGCTGAGATAGCGGTCAATGAAAAGATGAGGCTGCTGGAAGAAGCGGCTGCGAACGATCAGCGGTTGTTTTTTTATCATGATGCCGTGACAGAGGCTGTTAGCTTGAAACAGTCCAACGGACGGATTTCCGTGAAAGAGCGGGAGACTATCGGCTGAGGCTGTGCAAGATCGGCCAGCCCTGACTATCCCATTCGATTTCCCTGATCACCAGTTTGGAGGCTCCGTTTTCTGCTTTCGAGTAACCATGAGCGATGAAGTAATCCGTATCATCCATATGATATACTGCGCAATGACCGACTCCGGCGTACGTATCATCGCCTTTGATCACAATGGAACCTCCACCTGTGGCCAAAGAGCCCCCTTCTTTGTCCAGATAAGGTCCCACCACGCTGGATGAGCGGCCGACAACCACGTTGTAATTGCTGTTCAATCCTCTGCAGCAATAGTCATAGGATACGAACAGATAATAAAAATCACCATGCCTGAAAATAAAGGGCGCTTCGACGGCTCCGTCACCAGGTTCGCTGTCATCCAGCGAATGGGTACGTGGACGCCGGCATAATGAATACCAGGTTTCCGGTTTGGCAATTCCCATCAGGTCACCCGTTAGTTTGACCAGCTTGATACCATCCCAGAACGATCCGAACGTCATCCAGGGTGTTCCGGTTTCATCGATGATGATGTTTGGATCGATGGCATTCCACCTATCCCGGTAGGGAACTGATTGAACGATCAGTCCGTGATCTGTCCATCCGGAAACAGGGTCATCCGGATTGAGCGTTTTGGCTGAAGCATGGCCGATGACTGATGTGTTTTTGGCAAACGCCGAACAGGCATAGAAAAGGTGGTACCTTCCCTGATAGAAAAGAATATCCGGTGCCCAGAAATGTCCCCGGAAGGCAGGCAGGTAGTTGTTGATCCAGGCTGGAACACGGTCGAAAACCGGTTTGCCTGGCATCCAGGTGTTCAGGTCTTTTGAGGTAAGTTGCCCGATGCCCATCCCTGTCTCGAACAAGTAATAGGTGTTGCCTTCCTTTATCATAACAGGATCGTGTACCGACGGGTTTTTCGGATCAAACGGAAAATGAGGATGAGGCGCTAGACTCGCCTGCAAAGGCTGTGGTGACTGGATAGCCGGTGCCACTGGTGCTACCGTATCGACTGGCTGTTGAGCCATCATGTCAGGTACAATGGCACTCAATAAAAAGAGCAGCAAATAATCGGTTATCTTGGTCATAGTTTTCAGGTCTATGACACAAATAAACTAAAAATCGTTTAATTTGTTCTCTTTATTGCTGAAGAATGTTTTAGGCGCTTTTGCATACCTTGAAAATTGGAATGGCAGCTTGCCCTTGTAGCGTTTTTTTGTTAAAAAGACTCTTCACTAAAAACTCAACTTAGATCGTCATGTTGAAGAAACTGTTTTTTTTAGCGCCACTATTGTTGCTTTTTACCAGCTCTTATACCAGTTCATCCTATACACCCATTCTGATGGATAGGGCTAAACTGGAGACATCCGTTGCGATGGCCGGTATGGCCAAACCCATCACAAATCCCGGAAAGATCTGTGTTTACAAGCAGTGGGTCTTGCTGGTGGAAAAATACAAAGGCATTCACCTGATTGACAATACAGATCCGGCTAAACCCGTGCGCAGGGATTTTTTGCGTATACCGGGCTGCATTGACATAGCCGTCGGTCACGGCATTATTTATGCGGACAATGCAGTGGATCTGGTTGGTGTATCCGTGAATTTTTCAACATTGAAAGCCCATGAAGTTTGCCGGCAAAAAGGCGTATTGCCTGAAATAGTCTCTCCTTATGGGTACATTCCTTCAGCATTCAGCCGCCGCAACCGTCCGGCCAATACTGAAATTGTCGGCTGGAAAGCAGATGAAATTAATGTGAATACGTATGAATAAGCTAAGATTGGTACTGTTCATGATGTGCCTCGGACTATTGTGGTCCTGTGGCTCGGACAATAATGGCTCGGACGCTTCCGACAATGGTAAGGGTGGTTCCATGGCCAGGTTTACGGTAAAAGGTGATTATTTGTATATTGTGGATTGTGAACATTTGATGACATTCGATATTTCCGACTCCAGTAAGCTTGTTCTGAAATCGAGTGTGGATGCAGGCTGGAACATAGAAACCATTTTCCCGTCCGATTCCATGCTGTTCCTTGGAAGTACGGATGGCTTGCACATCTTTAACCTGAAACATCCGTCAAAACCTGCCTATGTCTCTTGTTACACCCATGTCACAAGCTGTGACCCTGTCGTCGTGGACGGCCATTATGCCTATGTCACGCTTCGATCGGACAACTATTCCTGTTGGAGAAGTGTCAACCAGCTTCAGGTCATCGATATCAGCCAGATAACCAAACCTGAGCAAGTGGGAAGTTATGAAATGGTCAGTCCTAAAGGGTTGGCCGTAAGTGGTAACCTGTTGTTTGTCTGTGACGGGCTGGATCTGGTGGTGATGGATGCCAGCGATCCGTTGCAGTTAAAAGAGAAAAAGCGGATTCAAATGGATGGGACGCCTTATGACGTAATTGCAAACAATGGTGTCCTGACGATTTCTTATAGTGACGGGATCTCTCAATATGCCTGTGAAGGCGATTCAGTCCGGTGGATCAGTCAAGTTTATTAACGAATAACGATATGAAGAAACAATTATGCTCAGGCAAAGCATCCAAACCAACTATAAAATGGATAGGCGGGATTGCCTATGGACTTGAACGAAAAAATCAATATTATATGAAAAAAGGAATTCTTTTTTTCTTGCTTGCCTGTCTGGCAATGCCTGCGTTTTCGCAGGAATTCAAACCGGTTTTCAAGGAACAGAGTCCGTCTGTCGCTTTGGCCATTTCTCCCATACCGTTTACCTACAATACGGCTGAAATCAATCTGGACCTTCGTCTAAAGGAACGTCAGTGGCTGACCATTGCTCCCAGGTTGCAGTATGGAACACCTTCTTCAGGTACCTATGATCTCGATCCTAAAGATGTCATTAAAAATGGCATCGGACTAGGTCTGGTCTATCGCTATTTTCCGCTGACGCGTTCCTCCAGAAGCTATTCTGACGGATTCGGTCCCTTCGTTTCGGCCGGATTGCGCGGACAAACCACCCGGTATCAGTATGAGGCTAATTCCTATGTCCCTTATACGGATGATTATGGTGTCGATGGCTATTATATCAATGGAACCAAGCCTTATGATCAACGGGTATCACAACTTTCAGCCGACTTTTGTATCGGTTATTCGCTCAGGTTGATGGATATTTTGTTCGCCGAAGCCTATGTCGGCCTGGGTACCCGTTTCAGCGATTACGAATACAACTCAGCCACAGGGTTCAATTTAGGAAAGAACGAATGGGATACAGGCTATACCGGTTATACCTTTACCGGCGGAATACGCTTTGGTATTTTTCTGGACAAGTACACCAGATAAGATGAACGGGTCTGGTCTGTACATTCACGTTCCATTTTGTCGAAGCAAGTGCTATTATTGTGACTTTTATTCGGTTGCTGCCCTTTCCAAAAAGGCGGCTGTTGTGGAGGCCCTGGCGCTGGAGATCGGGCGGGAAGCCGTTTTTCTCAACTCAGAAAAGCCGCAGGTGCGTACCATCTATTTTGGAGGCGGAACCCCTTCTTTACTGGATGCCTCCGACTTCAGCCGGTTGTTTGATGCCATTTCTGACACCTATAATATAGTTGCCTGCGAGGAAATCACGCTGGAAGCCAATCCGGATGACCTGACGCCTGAATACATACAGCTACTGCGGCAATTTCCGTTCAACCGTATCAGCATCGGCGTTCAGAGTCTTAACGACAAGGAACTGAAGCTCATCAACAGGCGGCATACGGCCAGTGAGGCAATGGAAGCTGTGAGATTGTGCAAGGCAGGCGGATTCGACAACATCAGCATCGATCTGATGTATGGCTTACCCGGCCAAACGCCGGAAAGCTTTGAACAAACTGTCTGCCAGGCTTTGACGTTGCCAGTGACTCACATTTCTTCTTATGCACTTAGCTGGGAGGAAGGCAGTGTGTTGTTCCATAAACTGAAAAAGGGAGTATTGAAGGAAGCTTCGGACGAATGGCTTGAAACCTGCTATTTCCGGTTGAACCGATGGCTGCAATCAGCTGGGTTTATCCGGTATGAATTGTCGAATTTTTCGTTGCCAGGATATGAATCCAGGCACAATTCCTCTTATTGGAACGGAACCGCTTATCTTGGTGTCGGGCCGGGTGCTCATTCCTATAATGGCGTAGAGCGCCGTTACAATGAACCATCCATCGATGCTTACCTGGAAGGTATTCATTCAGGCAATCCTGCCAGAAAAACAGAAATACTGGACGACAATACGAATTACAATGATTTTGTTATGACGCGTTTGCGGACGACACCCGGGATTTCAATGGCTGAACTTGAACACTTGTTTGGTGTCTCGAAGAAAAATTATTGTCTGTCCAATGCCAAACGGAGCCTCGATAACGGCTTGTTGGTTTATGAGAACGACCGGTTAAAGTTGGATGACAAAGGCTTGTTTATTGCCGATGCCATCTGTTCGGATTTGATATGGGTCTAACGAACGGTCAGTAGCTATGGCTGGCGAAATGGCAACATCAACTTATCCGGTCAGCTTGTCAGGACTACATCAACACTAATTCTCCAAAAAATTCAGGCCGGTGAAAATCGGGCTTATCCGTCTTTATGGGATTCCAGGATACATAGTGAGGCTGTTCTGTTGCATCGGCACATTTATAGAAATTGCCCATCAGTTTCAGTGGCAATTGATTCAGTATCACGTCGATGAGGCTGAACGGAATGCTGACACATAGATCCCATGCGAATATACCGCTCATTTCGTTGAAGGCTCTGTTGCCAAGACTTGACCACCGGTCAATTTGTTTCAGTTGTGAGGCGCTGAAATCCACGACACTTTCTCTGCTTTTAAAATGTTTGGCCGCTTTACAAATGCCGATGCAGTTGAATTCGAAGTTATAATAATAGTCACTGTCCGGCTTTTTGACAAAAAATTCCACGCAACTGTCTTCAAAGACAGGTTGATTGTCTTTTGTGTTGACGGCACGCAGGCAGTTTCCATGCACCTGATACAACAGGAAAATGGCTTTGTTACTATGCGCAATGCAGACTGTTGTTAATGGCCTGTAATTAAATTTGTCAGGCCAGTTCAGCGTTTCTACCGGAATCTTTGCTCCATGTTCATCAAGAATGGGAAAAGCTTCCGCACAGGAAAGCGTTGTCAATTCCTTTAAGTAGGGAATGGATAAACTTTTCATACTCTGGTCTCCTCTATATTGAGTACAATACTACGAAATAATTCTTAAACCGCCATGGATAGAGGGAAAATTGTCAACAGCAACACTGTTGTACTCCGTCATTTTTTTCCTACCTTTGCGTCTTACAAGAAACCCTGATTGATTATGCTACAATTCTTTAAAACTCAGACACAAAGCCTGATCGCTGTGCAGTCTGCCAAGCCTTTTTCAGAAGCTGATCTTGAAAAACTGCAGTGGCTTTTCAGTAATGCCACTCC
>JAUZOU010000111.1 GCA_030706285.1 Bacteroidota bacterium | reverse complement strand
TGAGGAAGGCGGTTTCGATGAGATCGGCACCGTCGTCTTTGGTGGAAAAGGCGATGGCTTTTCCGGTGGTGCCGTTCATCCAATGTGGAAAGGCACCATGGAAGGTATCAGTTGATGACCGGCTTAAAAAGCTGACAATAGTATCCAGTCTGGTAAAACCTTCGGCACGGGTGATGAATCCTCGTTCGATACCGGTGAGTATGGCCATTAGTCCGAAGCCGGAACCGCCTGTTGTAACGGTTTCTCCTGAACCTAGCCGTTCACGGGCCAACCCGGAAACCGGATGTCCGTAGGTCCAGAAATAATCGAAGGTGCGGCGTTGAACGAGTGTTAACAGGCTATCGTCTGAAATGACAGGAAATTTGGGCGTGGAATCCAGGGCCGTTACGAATAGCCAATCGTAGGAATTGATTAGGTTGAGGCCGAGGTTTTTGCCTGAATACAGGGACAGGCGGTATTTGGTAAAATCCTGGAGTTGGGTGTTGAGGCTAAGGCGGAGTGTCTGTTTGTCAGGACTTTCGAGTAGCCGGATAGTTGGATCGGTGAAGCTGCTTAGTGACAATTTGTCCGGGTTCCATTGATTTAGTTGGATGGCTGAAGAAAAACAGATGCTAAGGACAACGGAATCGTTGGGCATGTCGTAAACCGTACTGGCCGAAAGGGCTTTCCCGTTGAGGGTTACCGATTCAATATAGGCGTTGACAGGCTGCTCTGTCTCTTCTTGCCGGCAAGCCAGGAAGGTGCAGGTTATCAGTAATATCCAGGTGAAATGCTTCATGCCAATCAGTTAAAATCAGGGCCGGTCTGAAGACCGGCCCTGATGGTGGTTAACCTAATTGTATCATTCAGCGATTTGTGAAACTTCGGCATCATATAATGCTTTAGCTTCAGTTGCGGTGAGCGCTTTGTCATATACGCGCAGTTCATCCAGGTTACCTTTGAACCAGCCCATCCAGTTGTCGGTTGCCGTGCCTTCGGTTTTCGGACGCCATGCACCGATGTTGATGACATCTGCGTTGATGAATTTCAGTGCACCTAGTGCATCGTTAGCACTGCTGGCATAACGGTCTTCAACACTGCTGCTTGTTACGACTTGCACACCATCCTTGAAAATTTTGTATTTGGAGGTAGTGGCATCGTATTCGAAAATTAGGTGCATCCAGGTGTTGATGCGGAATGAAGAGCATGAGAATGGAACATGTTGTGGAGCCCATGATACACCGTCTTTGTAGAAGAAGGCTTTCAGCTGGAGAGAGTCTGCGTTTGCATCCAGGCGGTTGAGGGCCAGGGTCAGGTTACCCCAGTACAAATCGTCCGAGCGGCCGATCTGGAAGAAGATGGGTTCCGGATCACCAGTTACGAGCGGCGACTTAAACCATACGGCAACAGAAAACGATGTCAGGGATTTCAGCTTGCTGTTGGCAGGCAGGGTATAGCGCAGGTAGGCATTGTCAGCGCCTTGATAGGCTTTACCGCGGCGTCCGGTTACATACGTTACATTCGGTTGGACAGCCGGTGTCAGGCTGGCGACTTTTTCGGTGGCGTTGCCGTCGAACGGAAAATAAGCGACCAAATCGGTAGAGGCGATGGTGGAAGGATCGACTTTCTTATTATCCGAGTTGTTGTCATCTTTGCTGCAAGATGTCAGTGCCAAACCAGACATTAACGCCACTCCTAAAGTCAATAGTTTAAATAAATCAGTCTTTTTCATTTTTTTCAGTGTTTTAAGAATTAGAGATTCGTTAGGTTGGAAAATAATTAATTGTAATTTGGATTTTGAACCAAATGGGTGTTTAGTTGTCGTTGGGCTGCCGGGATCGGGAACACTTCATTTTTGGAAGCGGTGAAGCCCAGACTGGATAAAACGGTTGAGGCTTGCCCGGTGCGGACCAGATCGAAAAACCGGTCTTCTTCCATGGCCAGTTCGGCGCGGCGTTCATCCCAGATTGCCTGGAAAGTGAGATCTTCCAGAGGCTTTAATCCGGCCCGTACCCGGACTTTGTTCAGTGCCGACAGCCCGGTATATCCACTGGCCGTATGGGACGTGGCTCCATGGGCCCAGGCTTCGGCATACATCAGCAAGACTTCCGAATAGCGGAGAATGCGGACGTTATGGTCGAAACCGTATCCATTGAAGTTCCACAGGTTATAGGCTGAAGGGGTATAAACTTTGCCGTTGTAGACGGGATTGGAGCAGCCGGTTTTGATGCTGTCTCCTTCAGGCGTCTTGGTGCCTCTGTACAGCAAGGTGGTGGCTGCCCGGATGGAATCACCCCTGCCGGTCAGAAATTGAATGAGGTTGTCACTTGGCGTACAGAAACCCCAGCCTTGCATATTGGAAGGTGTATTGCCGCGTGGCCCCTGAACATAGGCATATTCCAGATACGTCGTTTCACCGGTAGCATTGCCCAGGGTGGAGCTTTGAATTTCAAACAGGGATTCTTTGCAGTTTTCTCCGTTGATGGAGAAAACGTAACGGAAATCGGGCATCAGGTCGAATTGATGAGAGGCCATGATGTTGTCTGTCAGGACAGCGACCGAATCCCATTCGTTTTGGTACAGGTGCACTTTGGCTTTCAGGGCCATGGCGGTGTATTTGGTGATTCTGCCGGCCCATTCGCTGGAATAGGAGGCCGGCAAGACGGCGATGGCTTCCTGGAGGTCTTTTTCGATGAATTTGTACAGGTCGGCGGTCGTGGCTTGCGGTAAGGCGGCCAGTTGCTCCGAAGTCATGGTGGTGTCGATGAGCGGCACTTTTCCAAACAGCCGGGTCAGGTTGAAATAGGCATAGGCACGGATCACTTTCGCTTCACCGGCGCATTGTCTGGCATAGGCTTTATTGCTTTCGTTTGGCAGCGCTGCTTCAAAGAGCGACATTTCATGAATGGCATTGTTGGCAGCGCTGACGACATTGAAATTGCCGGTCCACAGGGTATTGATGAGGCTGTTGCTCGATGTGTACGTAAACTCGTCCAGCTGCCGCATTTCAGGGTTGTCGGAAGGGGTGCTGCCTTTGTCTGCGTTATCGGAGGTGATTTCGAAGGCGCCGATGTAGGCAAACGCGTGAACGTCTCCGCTTCTCAGAGAGGCATAGGCGGCGCTGATTGGCAGGTAGATGTTGTCGGCTTTCGTATGATCCAGCCCGCTGGACGGGATGGTTGCTTCCGTGCGGATGTCCAGAAAATCGGTACAGCCGGTGAGCAGCAACAAGCTGATGAGTAAATAGAATCTATTTGTTTTCATCGTTCGAATCGTTTAAAGTGTCAGTTTTAAACCAATGGTGTAAACCGCCTGCATAGGGTAGGTAGAGGTATCGATACCGTTTTCGGTAGGGGTTCCGCTCACTTCGGGCGTAAAACCGTTGTACGTGAAAAAGGTAAACGGACGTTGTGCGGAAAGGTAGACTCTCAGGCTACGGAGGTTCTTAATCTTGTCAAAGGTATAACCGGCCTGGATATTTTGTATCCGGATATAGGAGGCATCTTCGACAAAAAAATCATTGGCCTGCTGGGTGTAGGAGCTGTTGTAGGCTTCAGCCGACGGGTATGTGCTTGACTTTTTGTCTGAACGCCAGCAGTTTTTATAGAAGTCGAGGTCGTAATTCCCGTCTGTGAAAACATCCCGGTTCATCCGTTTGGCGTTGAGTACTTTGTTGCCGAACTGACCCTGGATGGTCACGCTGGCATCCCACTTTTTATAGGATGTTCCGGCATCGAACCCAAGCATCAGCCAGGGAATCGGACTGCCTAATGACACCTTGTCCTTATCGTTGATGACGTTGTCACCATTCTGGTCTTTGTATTTAAAGTAACCTGGCTCTTTAATGTCCTGGCTCACCGGATCGCGCAGTGCTTCCGATTCGCTGGAGTAGACTCCGTCTGTTTCATAGCCCCAGAAGGTCCCTATCGGGTAGCCCACCTGGGTCCTGGTGGTGTAATTTCCGCGAATCAAAGCACCCGGGATGTAATCCCTGCCTTGAAGTTTCAGCACCCTGTTTCTGATGGTGGTGGCATTGAAGCCAAGATTGTAGGAGAGGTCTTCCGTCAATTTTTTGGTCCAGTTCAGGTTTAATTCAACGCCCATGTTCTGGACTGTTCCGTTGTTGCTCAGCAGATAGCTGGTGCCGCCTCCGGCAGAAATGGGCACATAAAAGACGACGTTGTCGGTGATGCGGTCATAAAGGTCGAGTTCTCCTTTCAACTGGTTGTCCAGCATGGTGAAGTCGGCTCCCAGGTTCAGTTCATTGACGACTTCCCATTTCAGATAATTCTGAAGGACGGTCTGTGCTCCGATGCCATCGACCAGTTTGTCGCCGAATATGGCGGAACTGGCAGCGCCGGTACTTCCCAGGGTAACCGAAGAATTGGCCGGAATGTTGTCGTTGCCAAGCATACCCCAGCTGGCTCTGAGTTTCAGGTACTGGAATTTGTCCTGGTTGCTCATAAAATCTTCTCCTGAAAGGATCCAGCCCAGTCCGACGGAAGGGAAGAAGCCCCATTTCTGCTGGTATTTTGAACTGGCATCGGCCCGGAACGTGAACGTGGCCAGGTATTTTTCATCTTTGTTGAATGATCCGCGGGTGAAGAACGACAGGCCGTTGTAGGAATAACCTCCGTCTGTCGCATACCGGTTTTGGGTGGAGCCTGTGGCCAGGTAAATGGATTGTTCATCGAAACCCGGGACGTCCAGCGCTGTTCCTGTCAGTGTCGATTGTCTCTCCATCCGGGTGGATTGTCCCAGCATGAGGTTGTAACTGAGTCCGTTTTTGTTATCGGCATAGGTCAGCAAATTATCGACGATGTGTTTGCTGGTGATACCGAATGTCTTGCTCAATGTCGATTTCAGCAGTCCCTGTGACCCTCCGACGGAATATTCCGGTTCGTAGTCTCTGGTTCTCCAAAAGTCAACGTTCATGTTGTAGGACGTTTTGAATTTCAGTTTGCTGGGAATCAGGTTAAATTCAGCCGAGGTCGAAAAGACCATGTTCAGCCCTTTTTCCTGGTTGTTGTTGTAATAAGCCCTGGCCACCGGATTGCCGTATTGGTTACCGAAACCATAGGATTGAGCCGAACCGAATTTAACGGGGTAGGCGGCTGTGTTCGTCTTATCATAGACACCGTAAACAGGCGGATTGACAAAGGCCTGGAAAAAAGCGTCATTGTCGGCATTGTGTTTCGTGTAATTGGAAATAACAGTGTTGAATCCAAGCGTGATCCGGTCGTTCACTTTCTGGTCGAGACGGCCGCGGAAGTTCAGCCGTTCATAATTGTTTTCCGCATCCATGATGCCATCCTGATAGAAGTAATTGACACCGGCCGAATAGTTGGTCTGGTCGTTGGCGCCGGAGATGTCGATGGAATGGCTGTGCATGAGTGCATTTCTCAACAGTTCGCCGTACCAGTCGGTGCTTGCCGGGTAATTGGCGGCATCCTTGGCTATATAGCCTGAGACATTGGCATTCGCTTCGTTCAACAGTTCGACATATTGAGCGGTGTTGGCCAGTTTCATCACGTTGGTCGGAACCTGCACACCGGCATAACCGTCGTAGGTAATGGTTTTAGCGTCGGTTTTACCTTTTTTGGTGGTGATCAGGATGACGCCGTTGGCTGCACGTACACCGTAAATAGCGGCGGCTGAGGCATCTTTCAGTACGGTCAGTTCTTCAATATCGCTGCTACTCAGAAAGTCGATGTTGTCGACAAACACGCCATCTACCACGTAAAGCGGATTGGCGTAGTCACCGATGGAACCCAGTCCGCGGATCTTGACAGATGGGCCGGCTCCGGGAGCACCGCTGTTGATGATCTGAACGCCAGGCATTTTTCCTTGCAGAGCAGACATCGGGTTGGCTGTGATTTGTTTGTTCAGATCGGCCCCTTTGACATTGGAGATAGGAGCGGTCATGTCTTTTGCTTTTTGCGTACCATAACCGACTACAATGGCTTCCTGAAGGAAACGGTTGCTGGGGACGAGGGCAATGCGTAATGTGCCTTCCTTGCTGGCAACGAGTTCCTGGGCTGTATAACCCAGGTAGGTGATGTTCAGGGTAGACCCTTGTGTGACGGATAGGGAAAATTTGCCATCCACATCCGTGACGGTTCCTTTATTTGTCCCTTTTACATGCAGGGTGGCCCCGATCAGTGGCTCTTTGGTCTCTTGATCGATGACAGCCCCTTCAATTTTTATGTTTTGGGCAAAAAGTGCACTGGCTGATGAGCACAAAACCAATACCAGAAAAAGTCGCAGTCTTTTCATATCAATCGGTTTTTACTGTTGAATGCTAAATCCTAATTTACGTAATCCTTGATGAATTTCTTGATTGCTCATGAACAATCGCCAGAGCAACCCGCTCCGGTAATTTTCGATCATGACCGCAATCGGGCCTTCGTCGATGGCCAGATAACTGTGTACCACCTGTTGGCCTTCTGCCATGCCTTGATTGAAGGCATCGTAAAAGCCGTATTTTCCAAACAACCGGTTCCCCATATCCAGGTAAAAATGCCGTAACGCCTTCATCGAGCCTTCCGGTGTATAGACGATGGAAGACAGGGCGGCCGTGGGGGCAATGGTCCCGTTTTCGTCATTGGTGCCCGGATGGTGTGAACTGTAACCGGTCAACGGATCGTCGGAGGACGTGAAACCCCAGCAATCGGCACCGTAACCAACCTGTTTTCCGGGATTGTCAATGGCATAGGCCTGATGAATGAGGACCTGTGCCCTGTTCCGTTCGAAATAGTTGGTGTACTTGTCGGTCAACCCGTTCGGATTTAGTCCCAAAAACGAATAATGGGTAAAAAAGAGCGGACCGCCGTAAGCCATTCCCAGGTCCAGTTTAATTCCATAATAACTTTTTCCGTTCAAATAATAACCGGAATTGGTATAACACTTGTCGTAGACGGATTGTTCGATGGGATAGGTGGGTGAGGAAGCTGCCAGCACGTAGGTGATGAGTGTTTCGTCAAATCCTGTGATCGGATGGTCCATTTTCCAGCCGTAATTTTTTGACCAGTGCCAGTATAGGGTATCTTTTCCGTTGGTGTACCAGTTCCATTCGACGGTTTCCCAAAGATGGGTGATCCGGCCGGCCAGCTTCTGCTCGCCGGTGGAACCGTTGCCGAGCCAGGCTCTTGCTGTCAGTAACCCTTGCATGAGAAAGGCCGTTTCGACAAGATCGCCGCCGTCATCATACTGGCTGAAGCTGAAGGGCTTGCCTGTACCGGCATCGTACCAGTGAGCCCAGGCTCCATGGAAACGTTCGGCTTTTTCAAGGAAGCTGATCATTTTTTCCAGCTGCCGGTCGGTTTCCGGCCTGGTTACATAATTTCTTTCTGCTCCGGCTATCAGGGCCATAATTCCGAAACCTGTTCCGCCGGTTGTGACGATGTCTCCGTGTGGATCGTTGCTGCGTTCGCGAGCCATGCCTGTCTGTGGCTGGGCAAATTCGTAGAAATAGCGGGTGGTATAGCGCTGAGTCATGTCGAGCAGGGCTTCATCGGTTGCAGGATGAAGGATGACCTGAATTTCGTGGGCCTTTGCCTGGGAATTGTTTACGGAAAGTCCTTTCGGAATGAGGCGGTACAAACAGGGCCGGTCTTTCGTTACCGGTTTGCCGAAAAAATCCAGAAAATAGCCGGTACATGTCTCACCTTGTCTGGTAAAGCTTTTACCGTTATTGTTCGAGCGGTAAATTTCATAGATGAATCCCGGCTGATTGTCCCAGGTCAGTTCGACATGCGCCGGATAAGACTGAGCTTTCAGGCCAGCCGGAATAGACTGGGCAGGTTCCCTGGCTGAACAAGCTAGGGACAATGCCAATGAACAAAGCAGTATGTACGATTTCAATGTCATGTTAGTTCAGACTAAAGGTTGTCATCTTCAAATCACGGGAGTTTCCACCGATAAACAGGTTGAAGTCTCCGGGTTCTGTGCCGTAGGTCATATCCAATCGATGAAAAGCCAGCATACCGGGTGTGATGGTGAAGGTGATTGTTTTGCTTTCGCCGGCTTTCAGGAAGATTTTCTCAAAGCCTTTCAGCTGTTTTACAGGCCGGGTGACACTGCCAACCAGGTCACGGATGTAACATTGCACCACTTCTTCGCCGTCTTTGTTGCCGGTGTTGGTTACGGTGACCGAAGCTTTCAGCGTGCCTTTTTCCGTCAGTTTCGCGGATGATAGCTGAATGCCGGAATAGCTGAAAGTGGTATAGCTGAGCCCGAATCCGAACGGATAGAGCGGATCGTTGGGACAATCGATGTATTTTGATTTGTATTTGTCACTGGGCAGATAAATGGGCCGGCCGGTATTCTTTTCATAATAGAAGATGGGCACCTGGCCGATGGAACGTGGAAATGTCATCGTCAGTTTGCCGGAAGGATTGTATTCGCCAAAAAGCACGTGGGTGATGGCTTTTCCACCCATAGTCCCGGGATACCAGGCTTCCAGGATGGCATCGGCCAGTTTGTCTTCTTTGGTGAGTTCGAGTGGACGTCCGTTCATCAGGACGACGACAATCGGTTTGTTCAAGGTACGGAGCTGCTCCAGCAGGGCTGTTTGCACACCCGGAACATTGATGTTCGTGCGGCTGGAGGCTTCACCGGTCCAATCGCAGTCTTCGCCGATCACCATTACGATCTTGTCCGCCTGGCGGGCAGCGTCCATCGCAGCCTGGAATCCGCTCCGGTCGTCGCCGGACTTCCGGCAACCTTCTGCATATAGGAT
>JAUZOU010000110.1 GCA_030706285.1 Bacteroidota bacterium | reverse complement strand
GGTTCGAAAGCAGCAAAAGGCTTGTTGACCTTCTCTTTGAATTGAGGGTCCGGAATAAAATTTAGTTTGAGATGACCTTTGATCTGAAATGCCTGCCCTGTATTGACATCAACACTGTTACGAGCTTCTACTTCAATAAGTTTAAATGTACCAAGTCCATTGATCTTAACGATTTTGTCTTGTAACAGACCGTCCTCGATGACTTTGAAATAGGTCCTCAGGAAATCCTCAGCTTCCTTTTTTTTACAATTTCCAGCTTCGGAGAGTTTATCTACCAAATCCTGCAAAAGGAATTTATTGTCCATTCTGATTTGTATGAGGTGTATGCATTGTTTAGATGGAAAGATGTTTGATTTTTTCTTTTAATGTTGGTCCTGGTTTGAATACTGGAATCAATTTTGGAGGAATCAGCCATTTCTTTCCTGTCGATGGATTGACAGAGATACGTTCATCTCTTTTTTTGACTTCAAACGAACCAAAGCCCTGGATGGCCATCGCATCACCATCTGTGAGTATTTCTGTAATGATACTGCAGGTTTGCTCTGATAAGTTTAACACGTTACTTTCCGAAAGCCCGGTTTGTCGTGTCATTTCCTCTATAAAATCTTTCTGTTTCAAGTTAATAAGATTTATACTGTTGGGTCTGCGATATTAACGAAAATGCGTGGATCTGACAAGTATTCAGTGAAAAGACTTTGCTTGAATTAAAGAAAAATAAGGCCGTCAAATTGTCTTCAACGGCCTTATTCTATAGCAAAAGAAGGATTGTGTTTGTAAATTCAATCTACAGCTTATCAAACAGTTATTGCTGTTTAGTTAAAGTGGGCTGTAACTTCTTCTTTTTTCCCATCGTATAGATCAACGTAACGCAGCTTGAGCTGCAGAAACGCGTGCAATCGGAACACGGTAAGGTGAGCAGCTGACATAGTCGAGTCCAGTCCTGTGACAGAATTCGACAGAGGAAGGTTCTCCACCATGTTCACCACAGATACCGCATTTCAGATTTGAACGGACAGAACGGCCTTTTTCAACGGCCATTTGAATAAGTTGACCGACACCTTTCTGATCAAGTACCTGGAACGGATCTGTTTTGAGTATTTTCTTTTCCAGATAAATCGGCAAGAAGGAAGCTACGTCATCACGGCTGTATCCGAATGTCATCTGAGTCAGGTCATTTGTCCCGAAAGAGAAGAATTCGGCTGAAGTGGCGATGCGGTCAGCTGTCAAGGCTGCGCGGGGAATTTCAATCATCGTGCCTACCTTATAGTTAATATGACGTCCGGTTTCAGCAAACAATTCTTCAGCCGTAGCACGGATGATTTTTTCCTGTTCGGTGAATTCGTGCAGGATACCTGTCAATGGAACCATAATTTCAGGGATGGCCGTAATGCCTTCTTCCTGAAGCTCAAGAGCAGCACCAAGAATAGCACGAGTTTGCATTTCAGTGATTTCCGGATAGGTATTGCCAAGGCGGCAGCCACGATGACCAAGCATTGGATTGGCTTCATGCAGAGCGTTGACACGTTGTTGAATGGTCTTCAAGGAAATGCCCATGGTTTCAGCCAGGATAATTTGTTCTTTTTCTTCGTGAGGAACAAATTCATGCAAGGGCGGATCGAGCAGGCGGACCGTGACAGGCAGATCATGCATGGCTTTGAAAATGCCTTTGAAATCGGCTTTCTGATAAGGTAGAATCTTTGCAAGGGCTTTTTTGCGTCCTTCCATATCATCGGCCAAGATCATCTCACGCATAGCCTTGATCTTTTCACCTTCGAAGAACATGTGTTCGGTACGGCACAGTCCAATACCTGTTGCGCCAAATTTGCGGGCAACTTCAGCATCATGAGGGGTATCGGCGTTGGTACGGACGGTCATGCGGGTATATTTATCAGCTAGTTTCATTAATTCGGCAAAGTCGTTATCGACTTCTGCCTCCTTGGTAGCAACAGCTCCAAGATAGATATCGCCGGTAGAACCGTTGAGGGAAATGTAATCACCTTCCTTCAGGCAAACATCACCGACTTCGACAGTCTTGGTTACATAATCGATACGGAGCATTCCGGCACCTGATACACAGCATTTACCCATACCACGCGCAACTACGGCCGCGTGTGAGGTCATACCACCGCGAGCTGTCAGAATACCTTGAGCGGCAGCCATACCGGCGAGGTCTTCTGGGGAAGTCTCAATACGGACCATGATGACTTTTTCGCCTCTGCTTTTCCATTCTGCCGCATCGTCAGCATTGAAGACAATTTTGCCTGTTGCTGCACCTGGAGATGCGGCAAGCCCTTTAGCAATCACTTTGGCATTTTTGATGGCATTTTTGTCAAATATTGGGTGCAGTAATTCATCCAGCTTGTTAGGTTCAATTCGCAGTACGGCTGTCTTTTCGTCGATAATGCCCTGATGAAGCATATCCATGGCAATTTTTACCATTGCAGCGCCAGTACGCTTGCCATTACGTGTCTGCAGGAACCAGAGTTTACCTTCTTGAACGGTGAACTCCATATCCTGCATATCTTTGTAATGGTTTTCAAGCTTTTCCTGTAGGGCATTCAGTTCCTTGTAGATGTCAGGCATAGCCTCTTCCATGGAAGGATAGTTAGCAAAACGGTCAGCTTCACTGACATTGGCCAGCTTAGCCCAGCGTTGAGATCCTTCTTTTGTAATTTGCTGTGGCGTACGGATACCTGCTACGACATCTTCTCCCTGTGCATTGATCAGGTATTCTCCCATAAACAGGTCTTCACCGGTTGCTGCATCGCGGGAAAAGCAAACGCCTGTTGCTGAGGTATTTCCCATGTTTCCAAAGACCATGGCCTGGACAGTAACAGCTGTTCCCCATTCTGCAGGAATGCCTTCCATTTTACGATATAGGATAGCACGTTCATTCATCCAGCTGTCAAATACGGCACAAATGGCTCCCCACAACTGATCGTAGGCACGTTCAGGAAAATCACTGCCAGTCTGCTTTTTAACAGCGACTTTGAACCGTTTTACCAGTTCTTTCAAGTCGTCAACCGTCAGTTCCGTATCCAGTTTAACGCCTTTGGCTTTCTTCACAGACTCGATGATTTCTTCAAACGGATCGATGTCATTTTTGTTGACTGGCTTCATACCAAGCACTACATCACCATACATCTGAACAAAACGACGGTAGGAATCCCATGCAAAACGAGCATTCCCTGTTTTTCGGGAAAGTCCTTCAACGACAGAATCGTTCAGCCCTAGATTCAGAATGGTGTCCATCATGCCAGGCATGGATGCTCTTGCACCAGAGCGGACAGAAACCAATAAAGGATTTTCAACGTCTCCGAATTTTGATTTCATCAGTGTTTCAACGCCACAAATGGCGTTTTCTATGTCTTGTTTCAATAAGGAGACAACTTTATCCTTTCCTAGTTTGAAGTATTCTGAACAAACATCGGTTGTGATCGTAAAACCCGGAGGAACTGGCACTCCTATAAGGTTCATTTCTGCAAGGTTAGCTCCTTTACCGCCGAGTAGGTTCCTCATGGTAGCCTTACCCTCCGCTTTTCCATTTCCGAAGGTATATACTCTCTTTGTATCCATTCTGAAAAAGTATTAGATTAAAACGTAATAATTTGGGATATTTAATTTATGCAAAAATAGACATTTTTGTTAAATGCTGAAATCCTGTAGGCTATTTTTTAGGTTGTATATACAATAACGGGGTTCCCGATATTTTCGTATTTTTGCGATCTGTTAGTTTACGAGGTAAAAGTAAGAAGTAAAAACCGGATTAATTTAAACGAAATTGAGTAAGAGAAGAAAACAGCTCCCTTTGCTGGAAGCAATAACGATAACAGATGTGGCCGCCGAAGGAATGGCGCTGGCTCGTGTAGACGATATGGTCGTATTTGTACCGTTTGTCGCTCCAGGTGATGTCGTTGATATTCAGTTGAAAAAGAAAAAACGTCAATACGCCGAAGGTTATGCTGTAACAATACGGTCTTATGCTTCGGAACGACAAGTCCCGTTTTGTGAACATTTCGGTGTTTGCGGCGGATGTCAATGGCAGCACCTTCCCTATTCCGTTCAATTGAAATATAAGCAAAAACAGGTGTACGATGCCCTGGAAAGAATTGGGAAAGTTCAGCTTCCGCTTAAAAAGGACGTTCATTATATGGATTCTATCGATCCGGAAGGAACATTTGCCATCCTTGGATCTGAAAAGACCAGTTATTACAGAAATAAACTGGAGTTTACTTTTTCAAATAAACGCTGGATGAGCTTCGAAGAGATGCAGTCTGGTGAGCTGATTACCGATAAAGATGCCTTAGGATTTCATATTCCTGGTATGTTTGATAAGGTTCTGGACATCAAACATTGTTGGTTGCAAAGCGAGCTATCAAACCGAATCCGGTTGGCTGTGAAAGACTATTGCATCAAGAACGACTATCCGTTTTTTGACCTAAGAGTTCAGGATGGTTTGATGCGAAACTTGATTATCCGTACATCCACTACCGGAGAGGTGATGGTCATCGTTGTGTTTTTCAAAGATATGGAAGAAAAGCGTGAAGCGTTGCTTCATTACATTGAAACCAGTTTTCCGGAAATCACCTCACTGATTTACATCATCAATGAAAAATGCAACGACACGATCGGTGATCAGGAAATCCATTTGTTCAAGGGAAAAGACCACTTGTTTGAAACCATGGAAAATCTGCATTTCAAGGTTGGGCCGAAGTCCTTTTACCAGACAAATTCCAAACAAGCTTATGAATTGTATAAGGTAGCGCGTACGTTTGCCGCTCTCGATGGAGACGAACTAGTGTATGACCTGTATACAGGTACCGGAACGATTGCTCAGTTTTTGGCCGGTTCTTGCCGGAAAGTCATTGGGGTGGATTTTGTACCTGAAGCCATAGAAGATGCCAAAATCAATGCTGCGCTGAATCATCTGGACAATACCCTGTTTTTTGCCGGCGATATGAAAGATGTGCTGACATCCGCATTTATAGACCAGCATGGAAGACCTGATGTCATTGTGACAGATCCCCCTCGCGCAGGCATGCATGAAGACGTTGTGAAAACGATTCTTCATGCGGCGCCTAAACGCATTGTCTATGTCAGCTGTAATCCTGCCACACAGGCAAGGGATGTTGCGTTGCTGAGTGTCGGTTATCGGGTGAAAAAAGTTCAACCAGTCGATCTGTTTCCTCATACGCAACATGTTGAAAATGTTGTTTTGCTGGAGGCTATCTCAGCGCAATAACTTCGATTTCAACCAGAGCCCCTTTGGGCAATGCCTTAACTGCAAAGGCAGATCTAGCTGGGAAATTACCTGAGAATTGTTTGGCATACACGTCATTCATTTCTGCAAACAGGCTCATATCAGCGAGCAAGACAGTGCTTTTAACCACATTGTCAAGGTTTGTGTTAGCGGCTTCCAGGATGGCTTTGATATTGTCAAATGCTTGCTGAGTCTGGCCTTTTATATCAGTGGCTTCAATATTACCCGTAGCTGGATTGATTGGCAGCTGTCCTGAAACAAACAACATATCTGATACCTGAATAGCCTGGCTGTAAGGGCCAATGGCTGCAGGAGCTTTAACTGTTTTTATAACCTTTTTCATTTTTATTAAATTAATTTATATTGATTGAAAAAATCATTTAAAATCCGATTAAATAACCGACCAGGCCTGCCAGTAAACCAATGCCTCCATTAATGAGTTTGGCCGTTATAAAACCACGTTTGGATTCAGCCAGTAATGGTAATGAGGCATGACCATCCTGGGTGATCGAGTTGGCCAGCAAAATGCTAAACGGAATGCTCCCTGTCAGAAACAGTGAAATAAAGACCAGATGTGGACCGGATTCCGGAATGAATCCTATGAGAACAGCGATCAGCAGCATCCAAACAGTATTATTCTGGACCCAGGTTTGCAAGTCAACCGAATGAAAGAGTGTATGGATCAATAACAGGGCGGCAAATGTCCAGAGTGCAATCTTGGGCACATGCTGCTTAATGATGTGTTTCCACAAATGCTCTTCCAGAAAGTGATCATCAACCATGAAAAACGTCATGAGTACCAATATCGCCAAACCGATAAAGATGGAGTTGAACCATGATTCGTCGAAAGGCATCATAATTGGCTCCAGCGCTGGTTTTTCAGCAGTTGGCGAAACCGTTGTTGCTTGTTGCAGATCATGCGAATAGATCATCCCGATGGTCTGATGATGGACTTCGCTCGTTTCGTGTTCGTGTTCGAAAAAGCCCATCGACATCGCCAGGATAAATAAGATAAGACTGGTAATGAGTAATACTCTGGTAAAAGAAATCGGTTTAAAATTGTGTTTCCAGTTCTGACAACAGTGTTTGAAATTGATTTCTTCATGCTCGTGTAAGACGAGGTGCTGTTTCATTTGACTGGGTATGTGGACTTTTACACCAAGCAGGTCAACCAGAAACCCAAAAATAACTGCTATGACAAACAGGATGGCAAACAGAAAAAGAGCTTTTCCAGGCATCTGGACCATCATGACGAAAGCTTCATCACCGACGCCACTGATCAAAGCAGCCAGCAGTGCACCAAAACTTAGGGCTCCATGGGTCCACATACTGACAGCTGCAAATCCGCCGAAGCATCCTGGAATCAATCCTAATGTAGCTGCAACAACAACCTGAAGGGGTTTATAATGACTTAGCCAATGACTCCATTTACCTTGAGTAAAGACATTCAGTAATTCAATAAAAAGCATGATCACGATGACAAAGCTCGTGATCATCAATGTATTTCGAAGAACGTCATAAAGAGTTTCAAGCATGTTATCTGTGTTTCAATGCTTCGTATAGCAAAATGCCGGCTGCGACAGAGACATTCAGCGAAGCAATGTTTCCCAAAAGCGGAATACGAACCAATTCATCACATAGTTTCAGATGTTCCGGTGCAATGCCCGAATCTTCAGCTCCCATAACGATAGCTAATGGACCGGAATAATCAGCCTTAGTATAATCTGTAGTGGCTTTTTCCGATGCCGCAATCAGGTGTACACCTGAGTTTTTTAACAACAAAATGGCTTCTCTCAGGTTTTTCTCCCGGCAAACAGTCAACGAAAGTAACGCTCCGGCTGACGTCTTAACGGCGTCCGCATTGATGCTTGCTGAATTGGTTTCAGGAACGACAATAGCATGTACACCTGCACAATCACACGTACGGGCAATGGCACCCAGATTCCGGACATCTGTTATGCCATCCAGCAACACAAAAAATGGATTTTTACCCTCTTCGTAAAGGGTTGGAATGATGTCTTCGAGGCGTTGATAGGTCACGGCCGATAGAAAAGCGACCACCCCCTGATGATTCTTCATCGTCACACGGTTAAGTTTTTCAACCGGAACGCGTTGAATAGGAATTCGTTTGCCTTTCAATGCCTCAAACAGTTCGTTTACCAGCTCTGATTCCAGGTTTTTCCGGATCAAAATCTTATCGATTTCTTTTCCTGCAAGCACAGCTTCAATGACGGCTCGAGTTCCAAAGATAAAATCCGTACCTGATTTTTGAGACGATTGTTTTGGTTTGTAAAAGTTTCCTGATTGATATGGCATGTTAATAGGATTATTGTTTGGTATTTTCAATTAATAACGTTCTGGCATTCAGAATGGCGGCGTCTGTCACATTGGCGCCACTCAGCATTTGTGCGATTTCCATCAGCCTGTCTTTGTCGGTCAATCTGTTGACAACCGTCTGACTATGCCCTTGAATGTCTGTTTTGATGACTTTAAAATGGTCTTTGCCTTTGGCTGCAATTTGTGGCAGGTGAGTGATACAGATGACTTGCCTGCTTTCAGCGATGTCTTGCATGATGTCTCCCATCTTGTCGGCAATTTCTCCGGAAACACCTGTATCGATTTCATCAAAAACCAAGGTAGAAAGGCTTGAAGTATCTGCGATAACAGATTTGATGCACAGCATGATGCGTGAGATTTCACCGCCTGAGGCAATTTCATCAATGGGCTGGAGCCTTGCGTTGGTATTTGCGGAGAAGAGAAAACGGATTGTATCAGCTCCATCTGTCTCGAATGCCTTTTTCTGCTGTTCGATTTTCAATGCTGCTTTTGGCATCCCCAACTGTTTCAGGAGATTTGTTAACTTGTCTTCCAGTGGCTTACGCGCTTTGCTTCTAGCATTGCTCAAGATGGTAGCCTTTTCAGCAGCTGTTTTTTCGGCTGCTTTAAGTTCATTTCTCAGTGAGGTTAACGCTTCGTCGGATGATTCGATGTTCGCCAAACGTCCTGCCAGTTCATTCCTTAGCGAGATTAATTCTGCCAAAGTATTGACGCGATGTTTTTGTTGAAGATCGTATATCAGATTTAACCGGTCATTGACTTGATCCATCCTGGCAGGATTGATTTCTACGTCATTGACCAGTACACCGATTTCAGAGGATAGGTCTTTCAGGTCTATGTAACAGGAACGAAGCCGTTCTTCGTATTCCTGTACTTTGCTGAATAGTCGTTTTAGGCTGTCGGTTTGATTCAACGCCTGACTAAGACGACTATTGATGCCTGTTCCGTCATCATCGAGCATTGAATATAGCTTTCCCAAACCGATTTTGATTTCTTCGGCGTGTGTCAATAATTCAGATTCTGCTTCAAGCGCTTCCTGTTCCCCATCATTGAGGTTGGCTGATTTTAATTGATAGTACTGAAACAGGAGGTATTCTTCTTCCTGATGAGCATGATTGAGCTGATGTTATAGCTGTTGGAGGTTTGCCTGGATTGTTTTGTAGTTTTGATAG
>JAUZOU010000011.1 GCA_030706285.1 Bacteroidota bacterium | reverse complement strand
TTCGCCAGCCTCGAAACGGATCCTGGAAAAAGCCTCCCCTGCCCCTTTGCTGACGACATCTTCCAATCCGGCCGAATAATGAGATTGGTCGAATCTCGGCACGGCATGGTACAAAGCAATGGTGATGGCATCCAGTATGGTTGTCTTGCCGGCACCGGTGGGACCTGTTATTCCGAATAAGGCAACATCTTTAAATTGATCGCTTTCAAAGTCAATAACAATCGGTGTATCTGACCTCAGGGAGTTTATATTTTGCAATTCAATACAGAGTATTTTCATAGCCTGCTATTTTTCTTCATTTAATTGTTGAAGGATTTCGTTAAACGCCTCCAGCAAATCGGGCCGTTCAACCAAGTTATAACCCTCCTCATCACATTTTTTGCGGAAAACCTGTTCGGGATTCAACTCGCTGACCTGTATCCCTTCATCCAGCAGTTGTTCGATGCCCTGGATCGTCTTCGGCTGACCATAGCTAACTTTGAGAACCTCTACATGCAAAGGTTCAGCCAGTTTGTTGATATCGGAAGCACTGACCAGTTTGTCTTGTTCATCATTAAGAATAACCTCTATCCAAGGTGTCAGCGCATGTTTCTCCTCACTAAGCCGTTGCATGGCTGCCTGGCATTCCCCGACTGTTCCCTGAATACTCCTGACCGGTCTGAAACAGGGTACCGGCAGTAGCCTGATTGTCGTAACTGAGGTTTGATCCGTTTCAATGAACACGACGCTTTTTGGTTGGTTGATTTCGCTGAAACTCAATATATACGGCGATCCGGAATAGCGGATGGTTTCATATCCTTGAACTGTCTGAGGCCCATGCAAGTGCCCCAGCGCGATATAGTCGAATATTTTGGGGAAATCTCCGGCTGCGATATCACCCAGTCCTCCTACATAAATGCTTTGCTCACTGTCAGAGGCCTTTCCTCCCACGGCAAACAGATGTCCCATGGCAATGACCGGTACGTTTGACGCTGTTGCCTTCCGGCAACAATCGGCCATTTCGCGGTAATGACTGATCAGTGCTTTCTTATACTTTTCACTAACCTCATCATAATTTTCTCCGCCAAGAGCCCTGCGAATATCCTGATCACGCAAAAACGGGACGGCAGCCACCACCAGCTGTTCATCGTCCTCCTCAATCCGGAACACTTCATTTTCTGGATTGTCCGTTGCCTTGCCCACTACTTGGACAGACAACGCCTGCAGCAATTCTTTTGGGGCTTCCAACATGCCCGGAGCGTCATGATTTCCTCCGGTAACGAACACATGCTGACACGGTGTCTGCCGAAGGTCAACCAGAAAATCGTAATACAATTTCAAACTTTGAGCAGAAGGCGCTCCGTTATCGAAAATATCGCCGGCAATGAGCAACACATGGACATTTTCTTCGGTGATAGCTGTCAGAAGCCATTGAAGAAAGAGATGTTGTTCTTCGTACTGTGACTGTTCAAGCAGGCGATGGCCTAAATGCAAGTCGGAGGTATGCAGAATTTTCATGACTGATTTGATTTGGATCATCATTTGTAGCGCAAAAGTTATCAATTTCAGATGAATCTTCGTGCCATCCGTCGATATTTTTTACAACAAATTAGTTACCAACAGGTTAAAATCTTTGTTTGATGAATCATTTTTAGTATATTTGATGCTAATCTTTGATTGTATTTAGAGTGAATTTATGTCAGGCAGATTCATACATAATAGCGTATGGATGCTCATGCTCAACTGCTTGCTCATCCTTGTCAGCCAACTGATCACAGCAGAACCACCTAAAATCGGAGATCCGGTTTCAGGGCTGGATATTCAGGTCCAAGACCTCGCCAATATTATCAATATTCCCGTACAGATCAAGTCGATGGAAAGGCTCCGTTCAGCAAATGCCCCGTTGATTCCAGGTGATGGTTATACATCAAACTGGTGGATGAAAGCAGGTTGGGATAATTACGGGAAAATGCCGGATATCATGATACCACACGACTATGTGCAGATCAGCGAGAACGTCGGTATCAGAAAAATTAACTGGTCAAAACTTGCGTGGGAATTTGCAGAGCCCTACTCTGCTTGTATGGAACTTGACTTTCTACTCCAGGATTATCAGGATATGTTGCATTCCAAACTGTCGACCATCTCTTATCAGCTCCTGGAAAAAGCCAGAGATCAAAGTAACAACGGCAATTCATACAGTTGGATGTGGCTTAGTCGTACGCTTGCTTTCATTTCAGCTGGTAAGATTGGACCTGGTGTCATCAGACTCAACCCGAATATCGTACCCAACCATTATGGTCTAAACTGCTCTTACCGGATCGGATTCGGACTCATTAACTATTCATGGGATATGGAACGTGACAGGTATTCGATTAAAGTGCGCATTCCACTGTATCAGGTTCATTTACAGGGCAAGTGATTCAATGCCCCGTCCCTGAGAACAAGCACGCTGTCCGCTTGCTGAATGATTCGTTCATCATGACTGGCCATGATGATGCAACGACGTTCATTACGCACACTTTCTTTCAGGAAATCGACAATTTCCATGCCTTGTTTGGAAGCCAGGCTTCCGGTCGGTTCATCAGCAAAGATCAATGCTGCCCCATTCACCAAGGCTCGTGCAACAGCTACTCGTTGTTTCTCGCCTTGGCTGATCCGGGAAGGGTAAGCCTCGGAAAGCCTTTCCACGCCTAACCGTGTCAGATAGTCTATCGCCTTTTCCTTCGCTTCCTTTTTACCAGTCCCTGCAAACCGGCTGACAATCATAACATTTTGAAGCACCGTCAATGAGTCCAACAGTAAAAATGTCTGAAAAATAAAGCCAATTCTGACGGCACGCATCCATTGAAGTTCTCTTTGAGTATAACCGGTGACCTCTTTTCCGAACAGGAAAACCTCTCCGGAGGTAGGACGCTGTAATCCGGCCAAAAGTGTAAGGAATGTCGTCTTTCCACTGCCACTCGGTCCAAGAAGTAAAACCATCTCACCTGGATCAGCAGCAAATGAGATCTGTTGAAGTGCCAACGTACCACCATGTGGCCCTTCATAAAGTTTGGTCACATTGACAAGTTCAGCAAGATGAGGCTCTTTCGTGTCCATTTTCCGGTTATTTACAAAAAGACTTCCAACGGATAGATTTGACGGATTCTCCTGTTGGGGAGTATGGTACTGGCCAGGCTGATGATATTGACACCGGCAAGAACGATGATTAGTTGAGATAGCGTTGTCATCACAGACACTTCCGGCGTGATCTTTTCAATCAGGCTGATCATCGGAAAGTAAAGTATCACGGCAAAGACAAAACCTGTCAAGGACAATAGAATTGACTGTTCGATTACAATGCCTGAGATAAAGCCCCTGGGGGAACCAAGTACCTTCAGAATAGCAAAATCCTTCCGCTTTTCAAGTACATTGATCGACAGTATAAGGCTCAGGATGGCAGTCAGAACAATTGCAGAAATGAACGTAACAATAAAAAGCAGTGGAATGATACCGCTATCCATTTCCTGGATATTGTTTTTGACAAAAGTTTCTTTATCAAACGACACCACTTTTTTCAGCTTCGATTGAATAGAAGCCTGTACATTTCCCAGTTTGAATCCAGGCTGAATATTCACCTGAAAACAGGACACCACACCAGGAAAACCAATGATGAAATAAGCCTCTTCCAATGAAATAAACGCGTACTGGATTACAAACATATTCGTCCCAGTACTGATACCGGTTATTGTCAAAGAATCATCTTTGATCTGAATCTTATCGCCTGTTTTCAGGTGATGTTTTGCAGCAAAGGCTTTGTCAATCACAATTTCATTTATCGACGTGACTGTCCGGCCTTCTATCAAGCGGGGCGGCCCACCAATACCGGTCTTCAGATCAAATCCGGTCAGATAGGTGGTCGCATTTGTTCCATTTAACCTGACAGAAGCCAGAATGAAGAAAACAGGGGACACCGATTTCACGCCTTTTACTTTGCGTAATGCCACACCATAATAAGCTGGCATCAAAGACGTACTTCGAAGAATGTTGGTGGCATGTTTCTGTAGCACCCACAAATCGGCCTGACTTGCCCGGACGTATTCGACTGAACCATATGAGACACCTTTGTAGAGAGCCAGGAGAAATATTATCAACAGCACACACAGAGAGATGCCAAAGGCAGTCAGGATATACCTCAACCAGTGTTCCGTTAATAAGTGAAAGGCGTACATAATCAATTAAACATTGGAACAGTTGTTTTCAGTCTGGTTCTCAATCTGCTGAAGATATCCCTGATATCAGGTCCTGTGACAGTAATACCGTGGTTTTTCAGACCGGCCTCTGCTCGTCCAGGATCAGGTGTACTCTTCAACAACGCAACGACATTTTCCGCCAGTTCCCTGGTTCCGCAAGGATACGTCTGATCAGTACATGAGATACCATCAATCCAGGCATGGACATGCACAATGGCACCAACCTGCGGAAAAGAGTGGTAAATCATGTAATGTTCTATCGCATCAACCGAGACCCTGACTTTAGGATCATAGTCTTCAGGTACGGAGACAACCATTTCTCCTGACGCCTCGTCATACCCCTTAACCAGAAGGATGTCTTTACCCACACCTGTCAATTTCGATTTGTCAACTCCACGCGCCGTCATCCAGAAAGTCGAACCGTCTATGTCATAGTTTTTGTTACGGATACTTAGGTTGCCATAGCTCAAACCCCTGATATTGTAAAGTCTGAACAGATGTTCGATCATATCCTGGTCCAGAAATGAAGTCAAGGGAAAAGGTGCCGGCAATACGCCCAAGCTCAGTAGTTCCTTGGCAAACTGCACAATATCATTAACTTCCGGTACCGACTGCAACTTTTCTGACGCCAGGCAGGTGTCAAATCTGTTCCGAAGGACAAAATGCGAACTGATGACTGGGTACATGTACTGATACATTTTCTCCGAAGTAAAAGGGAACTCGACAAATCCGACTTCCGGAGTTATACTGTACCCTTTCATGGAACCCTCATGGGCTACGAGACAGAAAAGCATGTTCGAGATGCTTTTCACCAAAGCAATATAACAGGCTGACTTCAGATCCGGCCTGTCTTTATCCAGGAAAGCAACAGATACCACCATTTCTTCCTGAACTTTCCGTCTGTATGCGACAGGCTTGTCCAAATCAATCAGGTTCAGAACGAAATCCGGATGTTGATCTGGAACCGCCTGATAATATCCCCTTTTCAGGAACTCGTCCACTAACCGATCTGCGTGAACAGACAATTCAACCGAAGTCGACGTATTGTTGATCTTGAAGTTCATTTAGTGTATTTATTTAATCGTGAAGCACATCCAGTGAAACCATCTGGTCAACTGTTTCTCTCACCCGCAGAAGAGTATGTCTGCCATCCATGGCAGACACTATGGCAGGCCTTGGAAATCCGAAAGAGGATTCCCACGAAGTAAAATAAGCACCGCTGTCAAGCACAGCGATCATTTCACCAGGCAATACATCAGGCATTGCTTTATTCCGGTACACCACATCAGCGGCAAAACAACCCGGACCAGCAATGGTGACGCGACCTGACTGTTTCCGGTTAACATCATTGCATAAAACAATTTCATGAAGTTCATAAAATGTCGGCATGGTTAAGGTACCGATTCCGGCATCCGCGATCAACCATTTTCTGATACCTTTCCGTTCTTTTACCTGATGGACCTTCAGAATAAGTAATTGGCTGGAGCTGACAAGACAACGGCCTGGTTCGACCACTAACTCTGGGAGGTCCCTGCCATTGATTAACTCCAGGACAGCTGCGGCCACCGAATCAGCATACCTTTTGAACGTCACTTCATTATTATGTACCGGACTGGACGGCAGATAATCAAACGCTTGATACAACAACAGTTCCAGCGATGTCATTTCTCTTGAATCAGGCACACCAAGTCCCCCTCCGACATCCAGTACCTCAATACGGTAGCCATACGTTCCGGCCAAATTCACCACTCCCTTCAATTTCAGAATCGCTTTGCTGAAATTATCCGTCCGCTGAACGCCTGAACCTATGTGAATATGAAATCCCTTGAACAAAATACGTTCCATTTTCTGGATTCGTTCAAAAGCCTGCCGTACCTCACCGCCTTTCATATCCAGACCAAAAGGGGATCCTTTCCGACTGGCCGCCGCACTGCCACTGTTCATCCCGGCAGGGACAACATCCGGATTAATCCTGAACAGGACCTCGGTGGTCTTGTCCAATTTGCAACACAATTGATTGATCCGCTCCAATTCGGTGAGCGAATCAACATTCAGTAACCTTATTCGATTTTCCAGACAAGCGTTCAATAAACTGTCTGTTTTGTAAGGCCCGTTGACAACAAGTTCGCTCCCGTTATACCCAACTTTCAAAGCCAGCAAAAGTTCATATTCGCTCATGATTTCAGCTTTTACGCCAGCTGTTTTAAGGATCCTGACAATACCAGGAACAGGATTGCATTTTACGGCAAAATGAACAGATGTTTTCCCCGGGTAGGCCATCTCAATAGCCTCACAAAATGAGATTGCCGTCTCCTTCAACCTTCCAACATCAACCACATGCAACGGCGTACCATAAAGGTTGCCCAGTTCGACCACATTGCAACCTCCTATCACCAACTCACCCTGTTGATTGGTCTCCAGGCCCCAATGGCTTATCCTATTGTATCCAGATTGTTTCATATGAACATTTTCATTAACTAACGGCTTTTTATGCGATGAACCATCAGGCATCTGTTTGCCTGATGGTCAGTGGCTTTGAAAAAATGCCAAAATGCTTGTATGGTTTCATGCCAACCAATGCTGAAAAACGGATGACAGACTTGTTTTCCTCTGACATCCAGGTCGATGAAACAGAGGCATATCGTTGAATAATCCGGAGGGCGGGAGCAATCATCAACGCAGCCACTCTAGTATGTTGATAAGCTTTTTTGACACCAAAGGTAAAAATGACCAATTCCTTGACTTTTTTCTTACCACACAACAATCGGGGAATATTCCAGAACCTGATTGAGCCATGGATATGCCGGACCAAGCTGTTGAAATTTATGGCGAGTTGAAGGACTCCAACAGGCTGACCTTTGTGTTCTGCAATCAGAATCAATCCAGGGCTGGTCACGAAAAATAAAAATTTGGCAGAAAAAGTATATTCCTTTCTGGTTAATGGTAAAAAATACCAATTCTTTTCAAAGGCATCGTTATTGATTTCCCGCATGATGTCCAGCTCTCTTTTCAGTCTCCAACCATTAAATTTCCGGATCATTATATCCTGATTAGCCTGATTTAACTGTGAAAACTTAATTTCCTTCGACAACGTGGCCGCTATTTCCGTATTTATTCTCGTGTGAAGCCGGCAAAGCTCTGTAAAGCCGATCTCTTCAAGCAACTGTTTGTAATACGGAGGATTATAGGTCTCAAAAAACAAGGGTGGAACCGTAAAATGATCCATCAAAATGCCCAATTCTGAATAATGATTCGGATTGAACGGGCCTTCCAGATATTCAGCCCCAAGATTCCGGGATTCGGTTTCAATCCGTTCGAACAAACTTTTTACAGCACAGACATCATCAATGGCTTCGAAAAATCCGAAAAAAGAGGACTTTTTATGCCAGACTGTCCAATGCAAGCGGTTAATCACCAGGATGGCTCTGCCAATCGGCTTATTTGCGGAATAACAGACAAACAACTTTAAAACAGCATTGGCGAAATAGGGATTTTTGGCGGGATTGAGCACTCTTCTTATCTCAGAGGATAACGGTTGTACCCAGTTCGGATCGTCACGATAAACTTGTTCAGGAACAGAAAGAAAATCTTTCCATCCTTCTTTGTCCAGTATTTCCTTTACCCAGTAGAACATTTGTTTTTCACAATTCGTTCAACAACATAGGCTTTGTAAATAAACGACAAATCTTTGTTATGAAGCATTTCAGACAGCTTGTCATCCGGTTCAATCTCCCTAGCCATGCTTTCCGGGCGATGCCTGGTCACCAGGTGATTGCGGTAAGTCATCACGGCATCAGGCTTTGAGACCCTAACCGTTTCTTTAAGAAGACTAGCAAATTCATCCAGTGACATCCATTCAAAAATATTTGTGAAATTGAATTTTGAAATAGAGGCTGAAGGCAATTGACTAAAATAGTCAACACAACCTGACGTAATAAGTTCAATCCGGTCAGTGCGATTTCGGATGATATCATAATTTTCTGGCCTCAGATAAAGCGGATAATTGTCTTCGTAATAATTTCCAAGAAGCATATAAGCCAGAAAATAATTCTCTTTCAGGGGAAGTTCTGTTAAGGCTCGCCTGACTGCCGATCTGTAATATGCTTCAAAGGAAAAGCTTGGTTCAAGATAGCGATAAAAAGCGTTGTCAAAGAACAGGCTGGCAACCGTCCGGCTTAGGAACAGCCGGCAGAACAACCTCCAACTGCGATTTTCCCACTTTTGACTAACCAATTGCCGGCGCTCTTCCACATTCTGAGTCTGATACAATTCTCTAATGACCGATGGGCCGATCATGAGGCGAAAAAGCTGTTTCAACAGGTGCATAAACCTTTCGTACCTACCGCAGTGGATAATGCCCCGGTTAATATCCATTCGCTTGGCCGTCCAATACGATTGTTCTTCCTCCGGGAGTAAAGGCCTGACCCGTTCAAACAATTGCCAACGCCGTCGAGAGGGAACAACACCCAGGAATTCAAGCAGTTCTTTATATGCCAATGTCTTGAACGCATTGATTTTCAGCGAAAGCAGGTAATTCTGGTATTTGTTCATATCCAGGCAAATGATCTTTTTCGGATCATCCAGCAGAAAAGCCAGCGCATTACATCCTCCCGACGTGATGGTCAACATCGTGTCTTCCGGTTTTATCTGGAAAGCGATTCGATCCAGTTCAGGGTCTTCCCAACATTGTGCATATAAAATGTCCTTAAAGACGTTCGAATGAGACACGCCTCGGTTGCCAGGACGTTTTTTGGCCAAGCCGATCGTTGTGTGGATGATTGCCCAGTCGATAATAGCTGGCAAAGCAACAAGGATGGCATGAATAAAATGCCCTGTATACGCTGCAACGATCAATCCGGGAATAAAAAGGGTGTATTGAGCATTATGCCGGAATCCATCATAATTGATAAAAAAGTTTAATGGTTTTTTTCTGAGAGTGCACAGTTGCCGGAACCCAGGAATCATCATCGGCGTCGATTGTACATACGCGTCAAACGACCGGCCGAATTCTTTTTTCAGATTTGCCTCCTCATACCGGATGAGCAGGCAATAATGCAGATAGATTAATATAGGGATCAGCAGTCCGACCGGCCTCAGGCAAAAAGATAAAGCGATAAATACGATCAGATCTGCAAAATAGATGGGGTTACGGACAAATTGATAGGGCCCGGTGATGATCAATTTGTTGTCTTGCACCTTGAAAGCCATAACGGTGCTGGAAGTCAGGACACTTCCCGCCCACATCCGGATAAGTGTAGCCAAAAGCACAAAGGAAGCAATGATCAAATAGCTATAGCGCACAGACAGTCTGCCAGTCCATCCCAGCCAGCGTCCGATCAGCTCCAAAATAGCCGGATCCGTCCTGAACACAAGAAACGAAAGCAAGGTCACTGTCGAAACGATAGTGAGTGAAATAAAAATTCGGATCTCAAACCAGACTTTCAGGATATTGACAAAAATGATGTTCATTTTAATTTGCCGGATAGTAGGCAGCTTTTACATTGATGAGCATAGGCAGCACTTCAATCTGAAAAGGTGCCGTGCCAAGCATCTCTCCATCAGCTTCAATGGCTACTGCTGTCGATGCATTTATGGCCAGTTTCTTACATTTTCTTACGGCCAGCCGGGGAGAGTTGACGTGTGTTCCAGAGTAGACTTTTGACAACGTCAGCAACCGTTCAGCAATACTCATCGGATAAATGGACAGTACATCAAAAAAACCGTCGGTTAATGTTGCATCGGGCGTCAGTTTCATACCGCCGGCACATTCCACTCCATTGCCTACGACCAAACCGATCAAAGGCTGTGTCTGAGGTGACTCGTCATCATAGGAAATAGTCAATCTTAAGGTTTCTGCGCGCATTGCCTGAATCATCGCCATTAAACCGAAAGCGACAGGTGCCCCTAGCATTTTATACTTTTTGCCCACCAAAGCGGCAACCTTACTACCTATACCAAGCTGGCATTCATTTACAAAAAAGCGCTTACAGGTTATTCCCCATGAATCCTGATAAGTGATGCAACCAACATCAAGTTTGACACTTCCGGCCTGTAAGATTAACTCGATCTGTTGATCCAGTGACTGAGGAATGTTCAATGTTTTGGCATAGCCTCCGCCAGTTCCGCAGTTGATAAGGCCTAATTCACAGGCAGGATTCAGCAACTTTCCATTTTCGAAGAAGCCATTAACCACTTCATTGATGGTTCCATCTCCTCCAACCGCTATAATCAGCGACGTATGATTGGCCATCGCTTTACGGGTAATGTCTGTTGCCTCATTGTTTCTTTTGGTAAAAGCCAAACGGACAGCAGAACCAGAAAAATGGCATTTGATTTTTTGATAAACCGACGAAGCCACCTGTTCTGCTTTTCCACTACGTGCGGCCGGATTTGCTACAATCAGAATTTCTGTTTCCATAGCAAAGACGTTTAAAACAGTTAACAATTGAACTTTATCTTTTGTTGCTGCCCTCCGGATGAAAAACAAAGTCCGGCTGTCAAAAGACAATCGGACCTTGTTAGCTAGAATGGCTGTTAATGGCGCTATCTAATCAGCTTAAAAGAAACGATCTTCTCTCCCCTTTTAATACAAACAAAATAGCATCCGGGGGAAAAATCAGCAAAAGATAGCTTAAATGTACTAGAACCTGATCTGATCAGTTTAAGGTTATTTCCATCCAATGACGTGAGTTGAATCAAATCCGTCGGTTCCAGCCTCTCCAGCAAAAGCTGTTGATGACTATAGGCAAACCGGATGTTTCTGGCACTTTCCTGCGGTGCTCCTACCAGTTCAAGTACAGTTAGCTGGCAAGTTGCTTCATGAACAAGATCTGACGTAAACGCTGAAACAACTGTATGTCCGGGCTTCAACGCTTTCACCAGGCCAGCATCCGATACCACAGCAATGGTTGTATCACTGCTTGACCAAACGACTTGTTTGTCGCTGGCATCAAGAGGCAATACGGTGGCCATCAACTGTTCCTCCTGTCCCTCATCCAAAGTCAAATCGGTTTTATTTAAGGTAAGACCGGTTGCAGGTTGCAGGACAGTAACCGTACAATGGGCGGAGAAGCCACCATCTGTCGTCATCACGGCAATCTCACATGTTCCAGCTTTATGGGCCGTTACAAGACCACTGCCCGATACGGTTGCCACTGCAGAGTCGCTGCTTGTCCAACTTACTTGTTTGTTATAAGCATCTGCCGGCAAAACGGTGGCCTTCAATACACTGTCTTCACCGCTTATCATCGTAAGATTGTCAGAATTAAGTGTCACGCTGTCAACTGGAATTGGAATAGTGAACGTATATGGCGAACTCGGATAGCCATATTGATCAAGTTGCTTGAAAATCAGTTTTTCAACCAGTTCTCCACTTGTCCCGTCCTTCCGGTCAACGTACCTGAAATGAATCGTATCGCCTTGGATACTCCTGCTGCGCACTCGTAAATAATAGTACCGGATGCCCAGCGAATCTATTTCCTGCACCTCGGCAATGCCACGACATTCTGTCCCGCAAAAAGCCGCAAGATCCAATTCATCCCAGCGCTGAAGCACGGCAGATCCTTTTTTCACAGCCACATACATGGACATATCGTACTCAAAAGCATGCTCATCCAGCGCCCAACCCGGATAAAGTTGAGCCTGAACGGTTGTCGTGAAAAGTCCAACCAATCCGAACAATCCACTCAACAAGGGAATTAAATGCATTCGTGTTTTCACTTTATTGTCCTCCCAGCTTTATGAATCGTTGATAATAGACACCATTCGAGGTCGATAAGGTTATGATGTAAAGGCCTGTCGGCAATGTTGAAACATCAATCCCCTCCCGGTAGGCATTTCCGTTAGTATAGGCAGTAACCAACCGGCCATCAGACTGGTAAATTCTGATACCGTCCACTGCCGGCTGACTGCTTGACAGGTATAACTTATCCCTGACCGGGTTCGGATAAATCAGGATATTGCTGGCAACTTTCGCCAAATCTGTGATATCGGCTCCAATCATCATCCTTACGGGGGTGTTCAGAGTGCCAACCAGCTTGTTGCCAAACAGCGCCGTCTCGTTGACAAGCATGGTCTTGCCCGTTGCTTTATCAAGGACTTTGAAATCGATGGCTTCATTGGCCTGTTGTCCATAGACAGTCATGAAATACAAGCTGCCAACTATTTTTCCAATACCTCTGCATTCATCACCGGCAAACGCAGCCAGTGTATACTCGTCAGGATTGACCGGTAGCCCGTTCAACTGTAGACTGACAATCATATTCATGTTATCAGGGTATTTTCTGGTATTGTACAGCCAGCCGTCATCCAACACAACAGCAGCACGCAAGGCTCTGGCAGCAAGACCCGGCTCGTAATCAGTCCCTTCATACTGGAAAGATCTGGCCGAATCGGCATAGAACAGATAACCTTCTCCAGGTTTCATCTGTTCGAGCGTACCGACCCAGGCACTGCCATCATAAACGGAGAAATCCGTCTGATTTTTAACCGCTTCATTTATCCGCGGGCTTGCCTTTCCGAAGGCTATCGCCGGGGCTTCTGCGATACTCGGCAGATAACCGATCCAGTTCCAGCCTTTTTGTACATTGATGGAAACATCAGACAGCTTGTACGGTGTTCCCTTGAGGCTTAGTCTACAAGCCAGATTGACATCCAGTTTGTACGATTCCGATGGCGAAAGGCTGTTTAATCCTCCGACCAGGCCATAAACCGGATCGGTTACCAGCTCGTTATCGAACCCAAGCAATTTGACGGTACGGTCAAGTACCGGAGATAGGAACCCTTTCGGATCAGCCAGAGAGGCATCGCTGAAATTGGAAGACAACCAGTTCCAACCTTGCCCAAACGAATGGTCGACCGTAAAGAGTGAAAAAACGAACAAGGCTTCCACGTGCTTCGACTCAGTCATATTGATAACAAGTTGATTTTCGTTGGTAGCCAATGTTCCGTTGACCTTCCAGCCGGCGAACACATAATTCAATGCCGGATTCGCTTCAAGTGTCAGCGTAGTTCCATAAGGATAAAAGCCTGCGGTTCCTCCTGTCACCGAACCTTGAACAGTATTGTACGTAATGGTCAGATCGCGGTATTGTAGCTCAAAATTAGCCTGAAGTGTCTTATTTTCTGTGGCCGTGTAGGTCAGCACCGAATCAGAACCCAGGGTTGCTCCGTCTATCGTCCAGTTTTTAAAGCGATAGCCGGCCTGCGGTTTAGCCATAAACCTGACCGTTGTGCCATACGTATAAAGTCCGGAGTCTGGCGTCAGAACACCGCTTCCTTCAGGCATCGCTTTCAGATTCAGCCGGACCCCGTTCCCCAGATATTGGTTCCAGGCGGCCATTTTTCCGTATTTACCTTCAACACCTTCCCTATCCTTGATCGACCTGGTTTGAACCGTCAATACGTAATAACCATTCTGTTTGTTGACACTGGACAGATTGATGGCATATGTGACACTGTCAACCGGTGCAATGGTCACAGAATCCAGGTCGACTGGCTCACCCTGACAATTCAAGGTCAGATCTTTACAGGTAAACGTTGAGTCGATGATCGGCCTGTTGAATTGAACGGTCACCTGTTGAACCGGTATCGAAGAAACCTTTTCCGGCACATTGCCCAACCGGACAACCGTCAGTTGATTTTCCCGGACAGGCTCAAACGTCAGCACATACGTTTCAGAGGTCGTATTGATGTGATCGGCCAGGTGAAGACGGTATTCATATAACGGATCATGTCCGTCTCTCAGCGTTCTATCTGTCTGCCAGACATTTCTAAGACTCAAACTTTCTCCGGTACTTTTTCTGGTTACACTGAGCAGCGTTTGTTTCCCTAAAACAGGATCCTCAAAAACGCCGTAATTCCATCCCAACGTATCCGGTGTCACAGTCATTTCGTAGACAGTAGAAGACTTCTGCGTAAAGACAGGATCGCTCTTGATCAGGTTGACAGTTTGTGTGCTTCCATCAGACAAATACAGCATATCCGGCATGTCTTTACTGTCAACCAGGTCGTTTGCCAGAAATCCGGTCAAAGCTGTAAACGCATTGCTCGTTTTAATGCTCCGGATCAATTCATGAATGGAGACTCCTCCGATCAAACTCAGGTCCGGATTGTCATAACTGGTGACATGCGTCGCTTCGATGTTATATTCAACAAAATGGCCAAGCAATGTGCTGGTAAACCACCATTGTCCGAACGAGCAGATACCGGCCGGAATGGTCCCGAAATCAACGTCGGTCACTCCGAAACTGCCTGGTGCCCCATTCAGACTGGACGCCGTCAACTTGAAATCGATCAGCAATCCTTTTTCGTTATCCACAATTTGCGGCTGGCTGGCAGCAATCTTGACTTTGGTCGCATCGCCCGCGCCTTTATTATTGATGAGCACGGAAAATTCAGCTGGTTCCATATTTTCTACCACATTCAGTGTCAGCGGATCATCGCCCAACACATCCCGTTGCATAAAATAAGTCAGGTATAAATCCGGAGAAGGCTTCACCGTCAACGTGACCGGATAAAGTTCTCTTCTCACGGTCGTACCGGAGAACGGATCCAGGTATGAAAGCGTACCACCGAATGAATATTCCTGCGGTACCAGCGGTGCGGCATATTTGGTTGGAATGAACAAGATGGTCGCGGTGCCGGTTTCCTGAGCTGCCAGTTTCCCCGTCCCGTCAATCGCCGTCAGTTTGTCCAGACTCTCCGTATTGACCTGAAACTCATGCGAACCGACTTGATTTCCATTGGCATCCGTTATGACAAGATTTAATTTCACCTGCTGCATGGCATCGGTTTTATTCCCATTGAAAATGGTCAAAGTACCACGGAAGGCCTGCCTGGTCATCGTCATCGTCTGTGAAAATTTCAGCGTAATGGATGAACAAACGGAACTGCTGGCCTTGCTGGCCTCTTCCTCATACAAAGCCGTCTCTTCATTGAACATTTCCATGACAGAGTTGTACCCCAATCCCTTGGCAAAATTGATGACAGCCTGGATGGTATCATAACAAGCCCTTAAATAGGCCTGGTCAATAGAATTCTCCGACGCCAGTTTCAATTTCGTGTTATTCCAGCGATCCAGAAATGTAAAAAATTGCTTGTCCGTAATGATTTGAGGTTTATAAGCATAAATCCCAGAGGTCGTATCTACTTTTCCTTCAAGAGCGATCAGCTTATCCCAAAAATCGTTCAGCTCATTCCAGCTCAGACTAATCCAGGCAGAATCGCCGAAAACTTCCAGCCGTTGTGCTTCCGAAGCATCCATCATGTCGCTAACGCGGCGCAAAACGCTTTTATAATGGACGATATAGCTCGGCAAGGTATTGCTGGAATCAGAAGCCAGGCTGTTGGGAGCTTTCATCCGTTTGCCGGCAACAAAATCACCTGGAACGCATTTTTCAAATAAAGGCTCAATGCAATCCTTGTACACATTATAATAACCGACAATCTTCTCACCGATTTTCGGTATCCGTTCGATGATTCTTTCTATTTTAATGGTGCCGTCCGAGAGCAGCACCTGTACTTCCTGAACCACTTCGATCACTTCAATGACCTGACTGATAATCGGTACCCGCTTAAGCAGACACAACGTCATCTTATACATAAACCGGTTTTGGCAAGGTTCACAAGAGTAATCACTTACAGCCGGCGGATCAACCTGATAATTAGGCGTGTAACTCGATGTTCCGCCACCACCGGGGCCATACCAACCACCGCCACCGCCAGGCGAGTAACCACTACTGCCAGAACTGGCACAGACAAAGACATTCATACTTTTTGAATACTCATGCCACTTCCTGTCAAGTCCGCAGTCCCAGTAATAAATTGTAATGGTCTGAACGTTGCAACTGATATCGTTGATGGCTGATGCCGAACGTAAGGCCATCGAAGAACCTGCAGCCGTCGTACTGGTATTCGTCACCTTGACAGGAATAACGACTGAACTTTGCGGTTTCAGGTCAAAATGCGTTTCCGCCAATGCTTCAAACACCAGACTGCCTGTTGCAACCGGAATGGTTATGTTCACATCTTTAGCCGTAATCAAGCCTTTATTGGTCACTGTCACATTATAGATAATGAACTGGCCAGGCAGAATGGAAGCACCGTCAATTTTATCAGGCGCCTCGGTCACGACAACCGGCGTCGGAACATTGGTTTCAAATTTGACGGTCGAAACAATGGTGTACTCATCTTTAACTTCAGTTTCAACCACATTCCAGGAATAGGTAATGGCCTGGAAACTCAGGTTGACCAGCGTCGTATTGACTTTGCCCGGATCAATCAGGATATTGTTGGTATACGTATCGTGCTGACTGGCCGTCACCACCAGCGTATAATAACCTTCCATCAGGCTGTCCGCCCTGAAAACGCCTTTCTCGTCAGTCACACCCTGAGCCACGATTTCCTGTGTGTAGGGGTGCTTCAGCACAACTGACGCTCCAACCAGATGGGGCGCCTCTGCCGTGTAATACGTATATTCGTCGCAAACATCAACAGCCAGGCTGCCCGTTTGCTCCGAAACTGTCTCAATCCGGAACGAAAGTGGAATGCCGTTTCCGTTCTCACAATTGATGCCGATGGTTCCCGTAATAGGAACATTCGCCGGCAGATCTTCTCCGGGAGCAAGTTGTAAGGTGATGGTCGAAGATTCTCCGTTAGCCAGAGAAGGCATTGAAACCGGAGTGACCAACGATAACCAGGATAAGCCAGGCAGCAACACCGAGATCGCCCCAGAGGCGCCTTTTCCTTTATTGGTCACCGTAAAAGAATAATTCCGGACCTTCCCTTTACACATGGTTGTCTGAATAGACGAAACACTGGTTGTCAAATTGGCCTGTGCCGTACGTCCGTAAAAATAAGCCGGTATATCCAACGTAGCCCCTTCATCCGAACACAGTTGAAACGTAATTTTTTCCCAATCGTTGCCGGTACTTGTTTTTTTGGCTTTCAGGTGATACCGGAGCATACGCATGCTTCCGCCCGCCATATAGCTGATCGGATCGAAGGTCAGACTGTAGTTTGCCGTATCCGAACTGACAGTCGTTTTCAAGTTGGTCAACGCCAGATTGCCCGGGTTGATCAGTTCGATTTCCCCGGTATTTTCTTCATTGACCAGTACATCCCAGAATAGATTGGTAAACGTGGTCCGTCTTAGCCCATAAATATCGAAAACAGCCTGAGCTGTCTGAAGCCCTTCGCCAGGATAGCAAGCACCAATTTCGAAATGACCTATCTGGCCGGTATAGGGCGTATAGGTCGTCTGAAAAGCGCCATTGGCATCAGTCGTCGCTTTTATGGTGCTTCGTTCGCTATTGTTCATCAGATAGATCTCTACCGCCACTCCTGCAATGCTGGAATTGTTCCTGGCCGTCAGTTGCCCGGTCAGCGAAATAGCCTCGCCCGGTTTGTAGATGCTCCTGTCCGGAATCACCGTAGCCGTATAAGGCGCTTGGAGTTGTACGGCAAAAGGCTTGGAAGTATTGTTCAGATAACTGAGTTCCCTGGTTCCCTGATCGGCATTCACAATGGCGAATAAATAATAAACACCTGTCAGATCGGGCATGGCCACCATCGTCGTAAACGTCTCGCTGCTTCCCGGCAAAACGTCTTTGCTGGTGTAGAACGTTGTCAGTAACTTACCGGAAGAGGAAGAAAGATTCAGTGAATCAGAACCATAATAGATTTCTATATCTTGATAAGATGGCAGTTTGACAACGCCCTCATTCATAACCTTCACTTTCACATCCACGGATGCTTTGGCAAGCGCAACCGTCGATGACAGGGAGGTAATAGCTATTCTCGCGTCCGAAAGTGTTTGGTCTGAAATCATGGCCCAGCAGGTTCCCTTGCTGTAACCAGAAGCCGTTGCACTGAAAGTTACAGTTCTGTCGCCTTCGGTCGAATCGTTTTTCAAGACCGAAACCGGAATCTGAACCGATGTACTGCCGACCGGGATCACGACGTTGGTCTGGAAACTAAGGTCCTTGACATGATCGCTGCTCAAAGTGACAGCCAACGCGTCCGAACTCGTCGTATTCCTGCTTAGAGTCAAGTACGCGGCATTGGTTTTCCCTTCCGGCAACATCGTCTGAGAGGTACTCAATTTCAGGGAAGGTCCATCGTCATCCAGAACAGTCAGGTTCGTTTGAACCGTTCCTCCGTTGGCTGCCGAAGCCGTACAACCGCAGGACGACAGATAAACGGCTGCGAGCACTGAATACGTTCTGCTGCCCTCAACCACATCGTTGTCCACAATGCCCACCGTAAATTTCTTTTCAGCAACACCTTTTTCCAACGTGATCGTGTTGGAAAGATAAAACAATGTTCCACCGGCATTGTCGCTCAACTTGATGGTGATGGCATTTGTCGTCGCCCCTTGCCGTTTTACGACTCCGACAACAGCCTGGTAACCGGCCGATTCGCTAACCGAAGCCGGCGTCAGGCTCATTTCGATGGTTGGAATATCGTTGTCAGCCAGTTCCACCGAACAAACGCCTTTGGAATAACTGGCGGCCGTAGCGGTAAACACCGGCTGAACGGCCAGCGAAGGCACTGCATCATCCGTCGTTGAGACCGTTATTGTGACCGATTTCTCGTTTGCCGGAATCACACATTCACTGGTAAAGCTCATACGCCCAGACACATCCGTCGATAGTAAGACATTCAGCGGTGTATTGGTAACCAGTTGTCTGGATATCGTCAACGTGAACGATTCACCTTCAGTGAGAGCTGTCTTTGAGGCGCTTAGATTAAGACTCGGGATTTCATTATCGACCAGTACGATCGAATCATTGGCCGTTTGATACCCATTACCCGAAGCAGAGACCTGGATGGTCGTATCCAAACTGGCATAGGTATTGTCAATGGCATAGAGATAGAACACCCCACCTGAACTGCCGGCAGGAATGTTGACGCTTTCCGGTGCTTTAAGACGCGAAGCATTCGTCGTAGAAATCGCAAAAGTCTGTTCTGTCAGCCGGCTTCCACTCCGGTAAACATAGCCTAATAAAGGATTTTTCTCGTTTTCTCCCAACGCATCACGGTTTAAGCTAAGCCTCAACAACTTGTCTATCGTAACAGTACCGCTTGAAACAGCTTTATTGTTGACGGCCGAAGCCGGTAATTCCCCCGAACCGACATAAGGTGTCAGTTTCACCAGAATGCGGACAGCCCCTTCAATACCGATGGTCTGACTCAGGTTGAACGTAGCCTGCCGTGAAACAGTTTCATCCACATTCAACAGCTGGTCACTATAAAGCGTCCCTAAATAAACGCTTTCACCGTTGTCAGTCACCAGAGACACATTTTCACTCCACCCGGCTGCTGCTTTCAAACTGCCGGCATTATGCACTGTCCATGAAACGGAAGCTGTTTTTCCTGGCGTAAACGTACCGGAACCAGCCTGTACAGACTCGACGCTGAAATCAGGCCTTGGCGCATCGATGATGGTCAGCCCTCCCGGCTCTGATGCTGTAACCAGATTTGATCCGTTCCTGGCACTTGTGATAACACCAGATAACTGGAATAAAAAACGGCTGCCTGTCTGACAGGTATCCGGCACCTGTATGGGCAATCTCATCAAAACACCCGAATTTCCCTGAAGGGCCGTATTCGTAATGGAATACAGCACGACAAGGTATTCCCGGCTGTTCATCCGTTTGATCGAAACCGTATGATTGACCTTACGGTCGCTCAGACTTAATCTGGTCGTATCGGACATCACAAACCCCTCCGGCAACATCAGCCGGAATTGGACAGCAACGATCTGACTGTCATTGCTCAGATAGACCGGAACTGAAGCCTCTTTACCTGCTCCGATTTCCAGCATCGGAATGCTTAGCTTGTTATCGCCGAAAGCATTTAAACTGAATAAACTCAGGAAAGAGAGCCATATAATTGTTAAACCTGTTCGTTTCATATACTCATTTTTTTTGTTCAAGGCCATAATGCAATTCCGCATGTCGACTAACATTCACTTGACTATTTTTCACGCATGCTCGTTTCATTTGAGTCACTTTGAAACAATCCATTTATAATTTTTGGTCAGAACCGTTTCTCCGTTATTGCAAATCAATTTCAGCAGATAAAGGCCGGAAGACAACGTCCTGGCATAATCAAACAAGTGGCTTCCTGCTGTGAGCTGATTCCGCTCCTGCTGACTAATCAGAATACCCTGCATATTGTATATCTGCACGGTCAGCTTTTCTACCGGTTGGGTTAACCGCAATATCAGACTGTGCGGATTCAGGAAAGCTTCAATCAATGGCTCGTCAACTATTGGCCTGTCTGTCGGGATATTGGCTATCTGCACCGGCACAGCCTGGGCTTGCCTGTTTGCCAACGACGCATACATTAATTTCGCCTGTGCAGAAGCCAATTGGGCTACCTCCGTCGAGCCGGCCGGGATTTCCTTGCCATCCCCCGAATAAATGATAAATCGAACTCCATCGGTGGTATTACGGGCAATCATTTGGAAATCATCGCTGTTAAGCAGCAACCCGACTTGATTGTCCCGGAGCGATTTCAATGAAATGTCCAGCGCCGAAACAGGTACCTGAACATCCAACATCAACTTCCCATTGGCTATATACAGGGAGTTACCAGTATAAGCAGCTCTGAGTGTAGCTTTCTGAGTCGTATCAACCACCACACCCGTTTCAAGCAAGATATTGACGGTTGCCACAATGTCCTGAACCGTAATCTGATCATCAACATACGTATTGGCGGCATATCGGTTAAACGGATAGCAATAATCCGAGAAAATCCGGTTTAACGTGTGCTGAACATCCAGAATATCAGTCTGCTGATCAATGTTGGCATCTCCAGCCTTAAATGACAAATGCACCGTTGCCTTACTCCCGTAGAAATAGCTGTTCGATTGTACCAGGTTAAAGCTGTCACCGGGGGCATACGTCCATTCATTGTACAGATTTAAGGTATAAGACGGAGAGTTGTAGTAAATCCAGCCTAGATAACGGCCATCCTTCATCAGGTAAAAGACCAGATCGTTCCGTTTCAGTTCTTTTGTGTCATGCCTATACCAGAACAATGATGGGATTTCCAGCGAAGGGATCATTGACAACGGAATATCCGGATGAGTGAATACCTGATTTTGAAGATTCAGAGCGCTGATGCCTGAAGAAAGAACCGTATCGATTTCGCTGAGCCGGTTTGACTCTAGGTTCAGCTGATTCAGCCCCTGGAAAAGATTGGCAAATGAGCTGACCTCTCCAGCAAACGAATTATAGCCCAGATTGATATTTTTAAGACTGTCGCACCGATAACCGTGCAATTTGATGGAATCGGCCAACACATCGAGCCGTCCGGACAGGTTGTTGTTGGCCAGAATCAATGTTCTTAGATATGGCAAATTGAACAATCCGGCCGGTAGTTGGCCAACCAGGTTATTCTGAGTCAGATCGATAGAAGTGACATGCCCTCTTTCAAATCCGACACCAGGCCAATTTCTGGATAAAAGGAGGTTGGACGAAACAGTCCAACGATTATTCCACCCGGATCCGTTTGTTTTCTCATAAAGAAGTTTGAGGCTATTGTAATCAGTCTCTTCGATCGTATAGTGCCTCAGACTCAATGGCTCACTAAATTTCAGGTTATTGAAATCATTGCCTTCGGCCAGATTATACTGGTTGTCAGCCACAAACAGAAACGCTGTATACGAAACCGTGTCAAGAGGCATCGTGACATGAAAACTGACCTGATAGCTGCTGTCAGAGGCTAATGAACGCCATCTCCATGTACTTGAGACTGGCCATCTGTTCTGCAGGTTAGCCCCGGAAACCAGATACAGCTGGTCACTCCAGTAATTACCAAAAATCTTGCCTCCTGCATTATGAACCAGTACCTGAACATCTAGTTCTTCACCGGCATAGACACCCGTTTTGGAAAGAGTGATACTTTCAACCTTAAGATCGGGCAATAAACCAATATGAAATGAATCGACCTGGCTCCAGATTGAGTCACAGCTACTTCTCGCCAGCACTTTCCACTTATACGCCTTTCCGTACTGACAGATATGAGTATCCGTATACGGTGCCGACCAGATATCCCTAACTACAGGAACAACAGGTTCAGGCGTCCCGATTTCCCATATAAACAGGTCATAGGCTGCATTATCCTGCGATTGCCAATTGAAGGTAACCTGAGGCAATTCAAGCATGGCATTACCGACCGGTGCCAAGGCTTTCGGAAAAACCTGAAGAGACGGCCGTATGTCATAGTTGATGTTTTTTTCATAAAATATATAGCTGTTACTGATTAGTTGAATGGTATACGTTAACCTATTTGTATAGGTAGCCGTACTGTATAATATCATCGAGGGGATCACCCCACTGCCGGAATTTTGCTGCCCTGTGAGGTTAAGAGGCTCACCGCTCAACATCCAGTGAACCTCAAACTGATTGCCCAACAGCGATAAATCGACCTGCGGTGTCGTATGGCCGGAACACGTGGTTATATCATTCACTCCATTCAAGGCCGTCACATTCAGTTTCAATCCCGAAAAAGCCATTTCAACATCATCAAACCTGAAGTTCGCAGCAGTTGTCAATATCGTTTCGATATACATCCGGTTTAATACACCTGAAAAGCTCAGTAAAGCAGTGCTGTCCGCCTTTTCTGAAATGAAGGTAAGCTGTGGCCCACCCTTTACCAGCAACTTCTCCCCCAATCGGCCGAAAAGCACATTGACAGACGAGTCCAGCGGTAAATCGAACGTTTCACCGGCCTCAACCTGAATCATGATATTTCCAGTTATAGAACAGTTGGAAAGAGTACTGAACAGCTCAAGCCCGGATGTAAAATTTTTAACATTGGTACGGTGCTTGTTCAAGGTATAATAGCCTTCCATCGTCCAGTTTGCTTCCTTTACAATACTGACATCCAACTTGACCGATGTCAGATTAGCTCCGTCAGAAACTGTCAGTGTCACTGAATAAGTGCCACTCATGGCATACACATGCATTGGATTCTTTTCCGTGCTGGTTTGCCCATCACCAAAATCCCATTGATAGGTTGAAGCCGTGCCGGATGACATGTTTGTAAACTGAACCCGGTTTAAATGGATATCCGTGTAGAAACTGGCATACAGACTGGAAGCAACCGGCGTAATGCCGACCGATCCGTTCCGGACTGGACAAACCAATTGCCCGGATGTTGTACCAAGTACGGCAGCACCGAATATAACCGGATAGTTGGAACCGGCTTTCCAATCGGAGGGCAAGGTAACCGGGATCATCATCAGCTTTCCGGACGTACTGGTAAGCGCCCACAAACTGTCATTGGCAATCGTGAAACGAAACGCGTTGTTTCCTAAGGTATCGCAAGTCAACACATGTCCATTGCTCCGGCTGGATAAACTGGCATTCGCATAATCGGCAAGAACGCCGGAAGGAAAAGTGACTTCAAAAACCACTGACGTCACATCCAGATTTTCATTGCACA
>JAUZOU010000109.1 GCA_030706285.1 Bacteroidota bacterium | reverse complement strand
GCGCCACTCTTGCTGCAACGGTCCAAACTGAACAGCTCGATCAGTTCGTCCATTGAAAAGACTTCCTGATCGTTGCCCGGATTCCAGCCAAGCAAGGCCAGAAAATTGATGACTGCTTCAGGAAAATAACCGGATTCACGATACCCTGAGCTTTTCTCTCCTGTTTTCGGATCTGTCCAGTCACAGGGAAATACCGGGAATCCTAGCCGGTCTCCATCGCGTTTGCTCAATTTCCCGTTTCCTTCCGGTTTGAGCAATAATGGCAGATGAGCAAAGGCAGGCATGCTGTCTGTCCAGCCAAAAGCCTCGTAGAGTAAGACGTGCAACGGAGCTGACGGCAACCATTCTTCTCCTCTGATGACATGAGTGATTTCCATCAGGTGATCATCCACGATGTTTGCCAGATGGTAGGTCGGAAGCTGATCCGATGATTTGTACAGCACCTTGTCATCGAGTACCGTCGAGTTGATATGAACCTCACCGCGTATCAGGTCGTTAACGAGAATGTCATGCCCTGGCTCAATGAGAAAACGAACGACATACTGTTCTCCGTTATCCAGTCGTTGGTTGACTTCAGCTTCCGGTAAAGTCAGCGAATTAGTCATTCGCATGCGAGTGGTGGCATCGTATTGAAAATTCTTGATTTCACCGTGCATTTTCTCAAGTTCGGTCGCTGTATCAAATGCCAGATAGGCTTTACCTGAAGCCAGCAATTGGTCAACGTATGTTTTATAAATGGATTTCCGCTCAGACTGGCGGTATGGAGCAAAGTCACCACCTTTGCCCACACCTTCATTGTAATGGATACCAAGCCAGTTAAGAGCATCAATGATGTAAGCTTCAGCTCCTGGAACGAACCGGTGGGAATCTGTGTCCTCTATTCGAAGGATGAAATCACCTCCGTTTTTTTTGGCGAACAGGTAATTGTATAAGGCAGTCCTGACACCTCCGATGTGGAGTGGGCCGGTAGGACTTGGTGCGAAGCGTACACGAACGCGTTTCATATCAGACATAATGAATCAAGTGTTTACTTTTGCAAAAGTAAGCTTTTTTAATAAATAAGGGTTTATCCGCTGTCGTGTTTGTTTTTTTTGTATTTTTAAAACCTGATCCTCAACGATTTGGGTTGTGATGGATAATTAGGTATGGTAATGAAAAGCAATCGGCTATCTGTTAATTGATTAGATAGGCATTGTGCATTTCAGAAGACTAATTAAAATTTCAAGTTCAGATGAATAAAATGAAGTTCAAAGATGAACGGGCACAAAATCTGATAAAGATCTCTTTTTTTATCATAGCTGCGACTCTCATTTTACAATCTTTTCCACGTGAAGGCCGCTTCAGATATAACTTCCATGAAGGAAAACCCTGGCGTTACGGGCTGATGACTGCTCCGTATGATTTTCAAATTTTTAAGACGGACAAACAGATCAAGCAAGAAAATGAAGCGGCATTAAAATCCTTTCGCCCTTATCTGGAACTCGATACGACAACCTTTCCGGCCATTATGAGTCAGTTGTACAAGGACTTTTCAACGCGCCTTAAATTGACTGTTCCGGAACATTACCTGCGTTTTTTAGCTGACCGGCTGACTGATATTTATAATGCGGGCATCATGCCTTATAATGAGAAGCAGCAATTTAAATCGGATTCGGTCGAATCAGTGATCGTCATTAAATCAAAAATAGCGCGTCCCCAGAGCCTGGTTTCCATTTATACGTCAAGTGAAGCGTATGAGGCCTTATTCAGAAATCTACCTTCCGATATAAATCCTGAGGTCCTGAAAACCTGCAAACTCAACAATTATCTGGTAGAAAATCTGAAAATAGACAAACAGGTTTCGGAGGCTTCGAAGAAAGAGCTGTTGGGCAGAATTTCCCTGACTTCCGGGATGGTACAGCAAGGAGAACGGATTATTGACAGAGGGGAAGTCATTTCTCCTGAGGCGTTTCAAATACTGACTTCGTTGAAACGGGTGGCCGAATTTCGTTCACAAGCTTCTGACAGGAATTGGGTGCTGGCGGGACAGATGATTCTGGTTTGCGGGTTGTTTATCCTTCAATTCCTGTTCTTGTGGCTTTTCAGGCCTGAAACATACAAGCGGAAGTCCAATATCGCCTTTATACTGATCTTGATTACCGGGCTCGTGTTGTTGACGTCTCTGATTGTCCGGACAGGCTATCTGAATGTTTACATTGTTCCGTTTGCTATTCTGCCCATTATGGTGCGTACGTTTTTTGACTCCCGTACAGCCTTGTTCTCCCACATCATCACGGTGCTTATCTGTTCGACGATTGTCCCTTTCCCGTATGAGTTTTTACTGTTGCAAATTCCTGTCGGGATGGTTTCCGTCTATTCGCTGAAGGACCTGACTCAACGTTCGCAATTAGCCTTGTGTGCCTTATTGGTATTCATTACCTATTGTGTTACCTACCTGGGCGTTTCCTTAATTCAGGAAGGCTCGATGAACCGCATCTCCTGGTTGATGTTTGCCTATTTCCTGTTAAACGGAGGTTTAATGTTATCCTCCTACCTGCTGATCTATTTATTTGAATGGTTATTCGGCTATACTTCCAATGTGACATTGGTCGAATTGTCCAATGTCAACAATCCGTTGCTGCGCTCCTTTTCAGAAACCTGCCCTGGCAGTTTCCAGCATTCCATGCAGGTTTCAAATTTGGCTACCGCTGCAGCCCAGGAAATCAACGCCAATGCTCAGCTCGCCCGTACAGGAGCTCTTTATCACGATATCGGAAAGATGAGCAATCCGATTTATTTTATTGAGAATCAGAGCGGAACGAACCCTCATGACTTATTGACCTATGAAGAAAGTGTCCGGATTATCCGAAGCCATGTCACGGAAGGATTGAAGCTGGCTCATAAATACAAATTGCCTCTGGTTATTCGAAACTGTATTCGCTCTCATCACGGACGCGGCCCGGTCAGGTATTTTTACAATGCCTTTTTAAAAGAACATCCCGGAGAACCGGTTCCTGAAGACTTTTTTTATGATGGAACAGCGCCTTCCTCGAAGGAAACAGCCATTTTAATGATGGCCGATGCGGTTGAAGCCGCTTCAAGAAGCCTTAAGGACTATTCGGAGGCCAGCATTTCCGAGTTGGTTGAGCACCTCATCGGCATACAGATTGCAGAAGGATTGTTCAAAGACGTTCCAATTACATTCAGGGACCTTGAGAAAATTAAGGTGGCGTTTAAATCCAAACTGATAACGATTTATCACACACGGATCGAATATCCCGAAATTCCGATTCCCAACCAGCCGTTATTGATTGAATAAAACCGGATGAACGATAAAAAAGGCTCAGTCAACGCTATCTGTCAGCTTTGACTGAGCCTTTTTGGTTAGTTGAAAAGACATCAGAATCCGGAACGGATCCCTATGCGGAAATAGTATGGCTCAATTTCAAAATGAGGCGAAGTCATTCGTTGGAAGTTTTCGCTGTTTTTCTCTTTAATCCAGAAATACAGATTCGGATCATCCCAGTCTACCTTAGCACTTTTTCGGCTCAGGAAGAAGCCTTTGGTCTCCTTAAACTGAACATAATCATGATTCAGGATGGGCAACAGGTAATTACCTTCTCCGAACAACTCATATTTTTTACCCATTCGAACAGATAGCCCGACGACCCCTTTTGGCCCGAAAGCAAAGTTACCGGCGTTGACCGCTAACGTGTTTGAGTTTAACTTCTTGCCATCAATAGAAAGACCTGCTGTGTTGTCTATGTCACAAAGTGGCATCTTGGTGGTGGCGAGAGAGGCTCCGAGCCCCAGGTCAAGGAATATCCAGCGCCCACTTGGGAAAATGCACATGCGATAGTTCAATCCCAGATCGGACTGAATCTGATCCATACCGTACAAAGCTGTTGAAATGGTTCCGAAAACAGACCATTTTTTTGTCAGTTCAAAGCGAACACCATCCAGCGTGGATATGGCGAAATAATTGGAAGTCACATTTTTGCCAGTCTGTGAGGTTTGTAACGGATCCGTTCCGTATCCGATCAGATGCGATCCCCCCACATACCGGACCGGATGATAGGTGAATCCTCCTTCGAACGTAAAACGTTTGAGAAACAGCAAGATTTTTTCCTGTTCCGTCAGCTGCGTGTTGTACACTTTTGTCAATTGTTCGACTGCCTTTTCCTGGTTGTACAGCAAGTTTGTTTGTGCGTTCATAACTTTGCTTTCCTGAAGGATATTATAGTCTTTCCAATAGGTTTGATCGTAATTATCGGCTTTTATGGAAAGGATGTCCGTGTAGTCAAACTGCCTGTCGAAGGGAATAGATCTGACAGAATCTGTCTGAATGTTGGTGGTAATGTACTCGATGTCTTTAAAAATCCTCTTTTTGGAGGCTGTATTGTAACCACTGGTTTTATAATTGATGTGGTTCAGGAATTGCCTGCCGTCTTTTTCGGTATAGCCGATCTTGATCGTCGTTGTTCCGCTGATGTAGTTGACCGAGGTGCTGATGTCTTCCGGATCGAGGTAGTCAATGCCCATGCGCTTCAACTCAAATCCGATATATGCGTAGCTGTTGGCATCGATGAACATACGTCCCTGGAAATTGGTATTTGGATTCACCTTATGCCTGAACGAGATGGTATAGACTTCAGACAGACTATCCTTATACATGCCTTCCAGATCGTAATACCAATTTTTGAAATCCGATGGCTTCATGAAATCCCAGCGGCTGAAAACGATATCCAGATCGTTCGGGAAATGCGGTCCTCCGTAGAAACGGACATCATTGATGCTGTCGATGCCAGGGAAGACATTTTTACGCGATTTCTCGACTTCGATCTGACCAAAGTTCTGGTCGTTCCGGTAAGTGTTCTTGTAGACATTTAAAATGGCTTCATTGAAATACAGGAACAATGTATCATTTACCCGTTCGGTTTCCCGGTAAAAACCTTTTGTCAGCGTCGGTTTGACAGGATAGTTTTGTGGAATGGCTTTCCAGGCTGCCCGTAATATTTCGAATTTTTTGTCCGGTGTCACAACCACCTGGCTAAGTTCAAAATTAGACTGGCGTAAGCGGATGATGGAATGATCGGGTAATTTTGAAATGTTGTAGGTTTGAGTGATGTACCCGACATATTTGAAGCTGACCGGTTCTCTGGCGGCAGAGACCGGCAATCGTAATGTCCAGTCACCATCGGCATTGGTGACCGTCCCAAGCCCGAGCTTTTCAACTCTGACGGTAGCGAATGGCGCAGATTCGCCGGTTTCGGCATCTGTGATATGCCCGCTCAGCGTAAATGGCGCTGTCCGGACGACTGGAGTAGACAAAATGGTCGAATAGCGTGGTTTCGAAGGCGTTTTTGCGGTCGTTGAAGCCTGTTCAGGAATCATGGAATCTGCTGTATTTACATTGGAAACGGAGTCCAGGCTGCTTGAAGAAAGGGGCTGACGGCTGGAGTCAGCTATGGCAAGAAGAGTATCAATGGCAACTGTATCGGTTTTCGATGAGGCTCCTTTGGTCGAATCAATGGCAGAAGGGTTTACGATCGTCGCATTGACGGCTGTTGTTGCATTAATTGGTGGTGTTGACGCGTTTACAGGCCTGACCTGCGCCAAAGAAATGGCACATCCTGCTATTAGCAGAGATATGATCGGAATAAACTGATGTTTCATAGCCGGGTATGATTTATATGATGACAAAAATACATTTTTTTGTCAAGGTACTGATGACGTGCCTGAAAATACCCATTGGCTGGTTTCTCCGGAAAATTGAACTGATTATTTCCTATGTTTGAAAGATGAACTGATCAGAGGGTTATATTAGCCGTTTCCCATATAGCGTATCCACAAGGCTTATTGCTGACAGGTTGCACTTCTGCAGAGCTTGTTTCCTCTTGGGCTTTGCATGGCAATTATGAAGAATTGTTGAAAATAAGGCTCAATTTATTTGGTTTTCAACATTGAAGAGCCAACCAGCTCGAGCTTTGCCACAAAACCACCACGACGAAGCATTTTCACGTTGACAACACTGGTACTGTCGACTAGTCGAGTCGAAAATGCGAATGCTTTATCGTGGTGGCCATCAGCAATCAGTAATAATTGGTATTTTTTTCCTTCGGGCAGAAAACTGAAGTGAATCTCTTTGGTCTTTTCTTTTTGTTCGCTGTTAATTCCTCCCAGAAACCAACAATCCGCTTTTCGACGTGCCAGAATAATGTCTTTTCCCGGATAACCGTCGATGAATCTGATATCGTCCCAGCTATTTGGGACCTGTTGAAGAAACTGTTTTGCCGTATCGGGTAACGTCAGGTATCCTTCCGGACGGTCGGCAAAATGCTGTATCCCAGATTCAAAAATCACGCTCAGAGCTAGTTCGTGCCCATAAGAAGTAATATGCGGATATTGCGAGTTGGTAAATGTAACCGGCGTGTAATCCATCGGCCCTACCACATTACGGGTAAAAGGCACAATACTATTGTGTTCTGGTGCCTGCCAGGTAAAATCGGGGGTATTATTATACCATTCGGCACCACGAATGCCTTCGTATGTCATCAAATGCGGATAGGTACGGCTCCATCCTCTAGGAACCAGGCAGCCATGAAAATAAACCATCATTTCAAATGTTGCGGCATCGTTAAGTATATCCAAATAATAGCGAATCATGTCCTGTTTTTCGCTTTCGAAAAAGTCAATCTTTACACCTACAAAACCCATTTTTTTCAGCCTGGCAAATTCTTCCAACCTGTTTTCATGCGTAAGCATCCGGTCGCGCGGCGTGGCTGAAACGTTCGTATGCTTGCCGCCCGAGTTATACCAAACCAATGGTTTAATTCCTTTCGAAAGAATATACCGGGCTGCATCTTCGAGCTTACCGCCATTTCCCATCGCATCCCACTCCCAATCCAGCAATGTGTAGGGCCAGTGCATGGCAACAGCCAAATCGGCAAACCGGCAGACTTCCTGATAGTCCTTTGTCCCGTGATTGTTCGACCAGTAATTCCAAGACGCAATTCCAGGTTTTATCCAGCCGGTATGCTGAAGGACTGAAGGTGGACAAACATCCTCAATCAAAGTCGATTCCACTATAGTTGAGAGGGCTCCCACGATAATCACTCTCCAGGGCGACTTCCATGGCAATTGAATGGAAGGGCAGGATGCTCCTAACCCATTTCCGTCGGTCGCATCGGGAAACGTGATTTTATATTCATCCCTGTTCCGGACATTACTGAGCTTCGACCCACAATAGTTTCCATCCAATGCCGCTTCGTGAATCAGATACCAACAGCCGGTGCCGGTTTTTTGAAACAAAGCCGGATAGCCCCAACTTTGCTGTAACTGACCGTCATGTTGTGGGGTATAAACATTCTCGTTCGCCGTATTCCATTTTTCGAGCCAACGTTGAGTATTAGCCGGAATGCAATAAGACGTATATTCATCTTTTACAACCAAACAGCCTCCTTTATCCGGAAATTCATAACGGAAAGCCAATCCGTCATTATAGACTCTGACGACCAGGTTCAACCTGGACTTCTGGTCATTCTCAAAAGAAAACGTCACTTCACTGGCTTGATTGGAACATTCCGAACGTTTCCCGTGAATGGAGTGATAACTCTCGGCAATCAGTCTTACCTTTGTTTGTTTCAACAGTTTCAGATTGTCCGAAAACTCCTGATCTTCGCGCGACAAACCCAGTCTGATAGCAGGAATAACCTCTACTGGATTATTCTCCCGGTTATATTCAACCTTCAAATACCAACTCCCGTTCATAGCCGGCTTGTAAAGTTCTGCAACTAGCTTTTGGTTGGGTGATACAACAGTCGCTTGCTGAGCCATCAACAACAGATTCGAAAAAATAGCAATCAGTAAAAACAATACTCTCCTCATTTTAGATGATCTATTTATTTATTTTCAATCTTTACACAATTTAATCTATTCATATATATTGCTTTATTCTTAGCTCAACAGGACTCCAATCAATCAAAGAAAAGAATCGTAGAAAAAAGGAGATAGCAGACTGCCCAACCCGCTTAAGCTTTAATTCTGAAAAAACAACTCTATCAGCCATAAACACTCATTTCTTTCAGATAAGTAGAAGGCGTTTTTCCTGTTATTGTCTTAAATATCTTATTAAAATAGGAGATATTTTCAAAGGCCAATGCATAAGCCACTTCTTTAATCGTGGAGGTCTCAAGCACCAGCAGCAACTGCGCCTTTTCAATTTTTTTCCGGTTGATATACTCTACCGGTGTTGTATTGAGTCCCTTTTTGAAAAGCCGTATCAAATGATCAGTCGAAATATTACAATATTGAGCCACATCCGGGACTTTGATTTTCGAGTTCAGATTGTTCCGGATATAATGTACCGCATTCCAGATCCGTGCATCGTTACTGATCCCTGATTTTACAACCGAAGACATAAAACGGGAAATAAGCTGACAAAGAATCCCCTTTGTTTCGAGAAGTATATTTAAAGGAATATTTCCTGTCCGGGCAAGATTATTGAGCAACACCGAGTCGTTCGTATACGATTTCGGATCGTATTGCAACAACTCCCGATCAGGGTTTAATTTTATCAATCTGTCGATCAATATGGCTGATAATTCATCCGTATCCACTTCAATCGGAAAAACATATTCTTCAAACAGGCTGATCGTACTCTTTTGATTTTCATAAATATGAATATAGTACAAGGAGAAAATACCGGTACACGTATCATTATGTAAAGTAAATGGAGGAATCAGGTAGAGCTTCCCCGGATTTAGCCTATAAGTTTTTTGATTGATCGTAACATTCGC